>JAEEYJ010000118.1 GCA_016291725.1 Solobacterium sp. | reverse complement strand
TGCTGTCTTCACAAGAGACGGGCTGTCACACTTCTGTTACGTATCGTAACACATACAGCCTATGAATGCCTTTTCCTAAGCAGAAGCAACAATGCCGTTCATTCTGACAGCATCAAACAATGCCGATTATAATATCAGGGTACATTCTACCCTGCGTGATACATCCTGTTTCTCTCATGTTCATCCCAGTGGTTCAGACCACACTTTCTCTGTCGCATTTTCAGTATTTGCATTGAATATATCTATATCATCTATAGTCGGAAGCTATTGCGGCGACATTTCTAATCCCCGATTTTATAATCCATTTATTCTTCTCCGCAAAACCAGATTTGTCCATTGTCTTCATCTGTTTTTCAGATAGTCGTCATTTTTCGGTTCGTATGGCTCTGAAATGAAATCCTTCTTTTCTCTGTACAAACAACATACAGTTTCTATGTGCAGTGTGTTGGGGAACATATCCACCGGTTGGACCTGCCCCAGTTCATATCCTTTCTCCTGCATAATGCGTACATCCCTGGCCAGCGTAGCAGGATCGCAGGAAACATAAACCAGCCGTTCCGGCGCCATCATAGCGATCGCATCCAGCGTATCCCTGGAGCACCCCTTCCTGGGCGGATCCACAATGATCACATCCGGACGGATCCGGTTCTGGATCAGGATCCGGGCACCCTTGCTGGCATCAGCGGTAAGGAACTCAATATTATTGATGCCGTTGATTTCCGCATTCACCCTTGCGTCCCGTACAGCATCCGGTACAATCTCAATACCGTAGACCTTCTTCACCTTCCCGGCGCACAGCAGCCCGATGGTACCTGTACCGCAGTACAGGTCCACCAGGACCTTGTCCGGCTGCAGGTCCGCGTATTCCAGCGCTGTGCTGTAGAGCACCTCTGTCGCATACGGATTGACCTGGTAGAACGAATGCGCACTGATCCGGAACGTACAGTCCATCAGTTTCTCTTCAATGAACGCATCACCGTAGAGGATCTTCTCCGGTGCAGACAGTATCACATTGTCTTCCCGGTTGTTCACAATCAGGGATACAGAACGGATCTGCGGAAAGGCTGACACCAGCTTATTCACAGTATCCGGATGATTGCTGAAAACATCATGGCGTACAATGAAGCACACCATCACCTGTCCTGTCCTGTGCGCGTGCTTGACCATGATCCAGCGCACTTCCTTCACTTCACCGCTGTCTCCCAGCACTCCGCGCAGGAACGCAACGATCTCGTTGGACAGGCTGCTCTGGACAGCACAGCCGTCATACGGAACAATCTCGTTGGTATGGTTCCGGTAGAAGCCGGTGACAACCCTGCCGTTCCGGATGCCTGCCGGAACCTGTACTTTGTTGCGGTAGTTGAACTGCGGCGGGACAAACAGAACCGGCAATGGTTCTACTTCCATACCGGCATTCTTCCGGAAGCATTCCCGGACCTTGTTCTGCTTGAAGCGCAGCTGCTCTTCATAGCTCATGTGCATCAGCTGGCATCCACCGCACGGCCGGTAGACCGGACAGACCGGATCCCGGCGTTCCGGCGAAGGATCCAGCAGTCGGACAATCCTGGCATAGCCGTAGTTTTTCTTCAGGGAAGTCACACTGAGCTCCGCGGTCTCCCCCGGGATCAGCCTGGGCACAAAGAAAGCCATACCGGCATGGTGCACTGCACCGAGGCCATCGAAAGTATAGCCGTCTGCTGTCGCTGTAAAGGTTTCGTTCTTCTTCATCATGATAGAAAGGCATGCCTCTGCATGCCTTGTTTACTCCTCTTCTCCGCCGCTGACTTCCATCTCGGTAGGCTCTTCACTGGCTTCCGGCTGCGGATTGTTCCTGCGCTCCACATCATCGCGCAGTTCCTGTGCCAGTGCCGCATCGATCGGCTCACTGACCAGCTGGCTGATGGGGACATCCATCGAACTGGTCTTCGTCCGGATGACGTAGACAAACGCTTCTTCATAGGAATCCTTCGGTACATAGTTGTACACGTGGACTTCCAGATCGTACATCTTCTTCCCGTCATGCTGGGAGAAATACACCGAAGGATCCAGAATGCCGGTCACCGCCGCATAGACCTGATCCGCTGTAGCATACGCTGCTTCTGCATTCGCATCGTCCGCAATATCCGCGTATACCCGCAGGGTACCGGTCGCCAGATGGACCTCGGCGTCGTTGACGCCTCCGATTTCCTTGGCTGCCTTCGCAACATTCTGCAGATCCTGCTTGGTAATGGCCGGATCCAGATCGTTGTCATAGCGGTTGCCGATGATCGGTGAGCCACCGTCAATCTTCGCGGACAGCAGAATCCAGCCGAACGCCAGCATCGGAACCAGCACCAAAGCCAGGCAGATCCAGAAAATGCGCTTGACCCGCCGTTCCTTCTTTGTCAGCGAAGTCACCCGCTTTACCGGCTTCTTCGTTGTTTTCTTCTTTTTCGTCGTACTAGTTGTCATACCCGTATTGTATACCCGTGGATCACTGCAGTTTCTTAAGTTCTTCCACAATCAGCGCATTGACGATGGATGGATTCGCTTTGCCGCGGGAAGCCTTCATCATCTGGCCGACCAGGAAGCCTACCGCTCTGTCCTTGCCGGCACGGTAGTCTTCAACGGCCTGCGGATTCGCAGCCAGTACACTCAGCACCATTTCACGCAGCGCACCTTCGTCGGACACCTGTTCCATGCCTCTGTCCTTGGCGGCCTGGGCAGGATCCTTGCCTTCCATCAGGTCTTCCACCAGTGCCTTGGCCTGCTTGCCGTTGATCTTTCCGTCATCGACCATCTGAACCAGCTTTGCCAGATTCTCCGGCTTCAGCGCACAGGTTTCAATGTTCTGCTCATGGTGGTTCAGCCATCCGCTGACATCACCCAGCAGCCAGTTGCAGACACCCTTGGCATTCTTCGAGAACGTCATGACCTTCTCGTAGAAGTCCGAGATTTCCTTGTTGGCGATCAGAATGCTGATATCATGGGCACTCAGACCGTATTCCGCCGCATAGCGCTCCCTTCTGACTTCCGGGAGCTCCGGCATGTGATCCTGGATCTCCTTGATCCATTCCGGAGAAAGACGCACCGGGAAGATGTTGGGCTCCGGGAAGTACTTGTAGTCTACCGTACCCTCCTTGCGCCTCATCGCAATCGTTGTACCGCTCTTCTCATCAAAGCGCCGGGTTTCCTGATAGATCTCTCCGCCGGCATCCAGCACTTCCTTCTGCCGGTTGATTTCATAGTCCACCGCTTTGCCGATGTTGGCGATCGAGTTCATGTTCTTGATCTCGTTCTTGGTGCCGAGTACACCGGATCCCTTCGGTGCGAGGG
>JAEEYJ010000117.1 GCA_016291725.1 Solobacterium sp. | reverse complement strand
ATGGATATTACAAGCCCCTCCTAAGGGCTAGTTGTAGGTTCGATTCCTACTGGGGGTACCATCGGAATATGGCGCAGCTTGGTAGCGCGCTTCGTTAGGGACGAAGAGGTCTCGGGTTCGAATCCCGATATTCCGACCATAGTAAAAGGATAGCTATGCATCTGGCATATCTGTCCTTTTCTATTTCTGTTTCTTTTTGTTCCTCATCCGAAGCACTGCTGCATAGTTCTGCATTTCCTGCATACGGTGCAGCCTTCCGGTATTGGTGAGATGGATCCGTCTATTCAGTACCGTCTGTTCCATCTGTACCGTCTTCAGACCAGAATCATTCAGCTTCATCAACCATTCCACCGTTTCACCGGATGAGAGTGTCTCGTTGAAGAAACCGATCTTGTCAAACACCTGCCTTCTGATCAATGAACTCCCTGGAAGGATGCCTGCATACGGCCGCCTACGTACCGGAAGGCCTGTCCTTTCTTCTTCACTCAGGTCGGGAGACACAAAGTCCTCGGTCATAGCGAATACCGCATCTGCGCTGTATCCGCACAATGTTCTGTACATCATATCCAGTGCATCCGGTGCATATACATCATCTGCGTCAAGGAAGGCAATCAGCTCTCCTGAAGAAGCCTTGAGGCCAGCATTCCTGGCAGAGGCTGCTCCTCCCTTTTCCTTTTCCAGCAGGATGGCATTCATACTGGATACGATGTCTGATGTACCATCAGTGGAACCATCATTGACAACGATGATCTCCAGCGGAATGCTGGTGGATGCGGCAGATACAGAGTCTATAGCCTCAGAGATGTATTTCTGTGCATTGCATGCGGGAATAATCACTGAAATCTTCGGCTTCATTGTCCTTTGTTCCTGTTCCTCTTCATCATTGCAGCGCTCCTTACCATACGCAGAAGCGCTTGCTTGTCTACAGTATCCCCGGTTGTATTGTCTTCATGGATCCGTCGCAGATACAGCTCTTCGGGAATCACATGCGATATACTGATGCCTGCTGCGGATACCCGCAGAAGCCAGTCTGTATCTTCACCGCGTTCATAGGCTTCATTGAACAGGCCAGCCTGATCGAATACGCCCCTGCAGATCAAGGCAGACGGAAGAGCCTCAGGCACCGGTTGGTTCAGCAGTCTGATCATCCTACCGTCAGGGTGTTCCACTGATTCATCCAGGAAATTCTTCAGTCCCGTGAACACAATCCGGCAGTCCGGGTGCTCCTGCATATACTGCACCTGCTTCTTCAGCTTGTACGGTACATACTGATCATCCGCATCCAGAAAAGCAATCATTTCACCGTCTGACGCTCTGATCGCCGTGTTCCTCGCAGCCGCAACGCCACGGTGTGCACAGTAAAAATACTTCACCTGCGGATAGTTCCTGCATACAGCGGCTGTATTGTCTTCGGAGCCATCATCCACAACAGTAATGTCATAATCACTGTAGGTCTGTGCCAGAACACTCTCAATGGCAGTTGGAAGGAATCTTCCATAATTCCAGCATGGTATCAGAACGGAGACTTTCATTTGCCTTTCTCCTGCTTCCGTAGATTCAGCAAAGCTCTGGCATACAGTGCTTTTGCCTGGTGCGATGAGATATCTTTATGTGTCAATGTAATGTTGCTGGTGTGAATCCTTCTTTCATAGAGTATCTCTTCCAGTTTGGCAATTGCACCGATGCATCTCAGGTCCACCCGTCGGATCCATTCACTGTCTTCTGAATAGGCCAAGGATGCATCAAACAGGCCCAGCTGGTCAAAGAGTTCCTTCCGTATCACTGCTGTAACCATCAGCCGGACAACTTCTATGCCCAGCAGTTCCTTCTGTTCCTTGCTCAAGGCTTCTTCCGGGAGATCCGTGAAATTACGGTACCTTGTCAGCAGCATTCCTGTTTCCGGATGCTGGTCCAGCCAGTCCACCTGCTTCTTAAGCTTATCCTTCTTCCAGCGATCATCTGCGTCGATCCAGGCAATCAGCTCACCGTTTGCAGCCTGGATTCCAGCGTTTCTGGAAACCGCAATTCCACTGTGCGGGCGCTCAATCAAAAGAACCTGCTGAAAACGCTGCACCGCTTCCACTGTCCCGTCTTCCGAGCCATCATCCACAACGATGATTTCCAGATCCTGAAAGCTCTGTGCCAGCACACTCTCAACAGCTTCACCGATAAATGAAGCTGCATTGTACGCAGGAATGATGACGGAAACTCTCGGCATTACTCTTCTTCCTTCATGATCGGCCATCCCGTATCTACATCCACATCGTGGACAGGATCGGCCATGAGGATATCCTTGACTTCCGCATGTTCATCCAGAATCAGATCAAAACCGTCTTCCAGCGCTGTTTCCGGAAGAGCACCGCTGTCTGCAGCACCTTCTCCCTGAGCTTCTACAAGGATTTCTGCGTCAAGCAGGCCTTTGATATACTCGGCCATGCGCTTCTCCATGTCTTCCGGGCATCCTTCACATGACTGCAGCATCTTCAGCACCGAAGCAGCTGAGCATCCTTTGACCAGTCTGTCCAGTACTTCGGATCCAAGACTGCTGAATCCGTAGTACACACCTGTGATGAAATTGATGACTACGGCCTGTCCTTCCGCAATGTCATAGAAAACCTTTTCCTCATTCAAACGATACATGAATCTCTCCTTTTGCCAGCTTTTCCAGCATTTCCGCATTTTTATCTGTGTCCGTGCCCAGCACAAACAGATATGCAGGCAGTTTGTACAAATACGCTGTTTCCTTTCTGAACTGCTGAAGGTACGGACTGCCTGTATGAAGCACCCTCACAGAAGACCGCAGCGCCCGGTAGATGTATTCCATCGGTGCTGCTTTCTGCACTGCGGGTTCCGGTACATTCTCCCGCCTGAGACCGACCAGCATCCCGACAGGTACCTCCCTGACATACTGTTTTTCCATTCCCGTCAGATCAAGGTGGTATTTGCGGTCCTTGTCCGGTTTTCCTTCAAAGGATATTCCTCCCTTCAAAGGCTTTCCGGGTTTGTCCTTCTGCGGATGGACGGTTGATTCCACCGGATACATGATTCCATTATGCAGCCAGACCGTATCATCCGACAGATAGCCCGCACCCCGCTGCAGGCAGGAAACAGCCAATGTACTCTTGCCCATGCCCGGGTAGCCGGCTATCAGAATACCCTTGTCCCCGAAGACCACGCCGCAGCTGTGCAGCAGCAGTGCATCGTGCTCCGCAAGAATATTCGCAAACTGGTTTGCCAGCATGGAACTCTTCTCCATCATACGGACCAGGGATTCTTCCGGAACGCTGATGCAGTATTCACCGGTTCCGGTATTCTTCCAGAGCACAGTACGCAGCTGGTTTGTATCATCCGCATCATTCAGCAGAACATACGGTTCCCCTTCCGGTTGATCCTCTATCAGTATACACACCCGTATATCCGCAGGAATTCCGTCCGCTGCCAGCAGTGCCGTCTTCCAGCGGAAATACCTCAGCACCGCTTCCGATTCCGACCGGAGGGAAATCACATGACCCGCTGCTATGAATCTGATTTCACTCATAGCAGTTCCTCTCTGACAAATGCATGCAATGCATCCGCGTTGGCATAGACATCCGTGCTCAATGCTATCTCATAGACCGGCAATATGCTGAGCATGCGGCTCATGCCTGCAACTGTTTCCTGCGTATCATTTCCTCGGTACTTCCTCACACTGGACTGGACAATCCGTACAATAGCCGGTCCTTTTTCACAGCGGCGGATAACCGGACACTGCGTTCCTGCCAGCTCCGGCACAACGATCGCACGCACTTCCAGGCTTTCAGGCAGATCCTTTCCTGTAATGTCCAGAAAGATCTTTTCTTCATACGGTACCAGTTTATCCATAACCGGAAGATCAGGCCTCAGCCTCTCGTAGGAATCCGGATTGAGCCCCAGGATCCGGTAGACAGGCATCGCATATATTGCTCCGTCCACTTTCCTTGCCAAGAACTGGTCGTCCGTCACCAGATCCATTCCCCGCAGCATGCACCCGACCGCAAGCGTTGATTTTCCGGCATGGCTTCTCCCTGCTATAATCACACCTTTGCCTTCCGTGCCTACAACAGCTCCATGGAAGATATACATTCCGTTTTCCCTCGCCCATAGATCCAGCAATGGAAGAAGGTCATGGGAATTGCCGAACAAAGGTGTGTCCCTGTCATTCGAACGGCAGATATAGTACCGGTGGTTCACCCGGTCCACCCCTTTCATGCGGCTTTCCGGATGAATGATCAGTTCGCTCGTATCATCCACGACTCTGTAAATGCCGCGGCCAGCGGACGCAGGTAGATAGTTATCCAGACTGTCCCGCCAGTAGTTCAGATGTGCGTCCGGTATATGATCGCTTTCATCAATCAAGCCTGTAAAGGAGAAGCGGGACCGTTCCCAGTCTGCTGCAGATGCGAAATGAACCCGCAGCCGCTTGCCGCATACATAGATATCATGATACAGATTACCGCCCGCAAGCTTGATGATTCTCCGGTCTACTGCGTCGAAGTACTCCGCAAGCCCGGCCTTATTCTTTCCTTCCGTCATCGCAGTCTATCCTTTCAGACGCAGCCTGGGCAAATACCGTTTCAAAGCCTCCGCTGCGTCCCGGCATCCGGTTTGATGGCAGAAGAAATCCACAAAGGACATCTTCCCGAACTGCTCCTTGAACTCCGGCCCCATGAACCGGTATTCCTGGATCCAGCGTCTGGCTGACAGATACACCCGTTTCGGAGGAAGACCGCCGCCCTGCTCAAACCCAGCAACAGCATTGTAGCGTTTGCGGTATTCCATTCCATCGCACAGCCACGCCCAGTATGCATCATCTGCCGGAAAGCACTTCTCCACTGCTTCGGCAGAAACAATCTCCGGAAACCAGGCTGAAAACATCCGCAATGCCAGTCTTATGTAATTCCTGTTATGGAACATATCCGTCTGTTTCCGGAGCCTTCCGGCATCCAGTATATCCGGACGTGCGTTTATCATGCTCAGACAATCAAAGAACCACTTCGTGCGTCTGTTTCTGTATTCATCGTGGAACAGGTTTCTTATCTGGTTATCCATCAGGTGAATGAACATATCTTCGGCAGACGGTATCCACAGCTTCATTCCCCTGAATTCTGTCTGCACAGCGCGCTCCCTCACCCCCGCGTCTGCAGTCTCACCGTTCTTGAACATCCGGCAATGAAGATCCAGCCGTGCTGTCCTGCCATGGATTTCCGCCTTGTATTCCGCTGACCATGCGGCGGTATCTCCTTTGATACAGCCGTATGATTCCAACAATGCACAGGCTTCCCCGAAACGGTCTGCTGGAACAGACACATCAAAATCACTCATGATCCTGGGCGAACTCTGCCGGTAATGTACATACATAGCACCACCCTTGATCAGCATTGCCCGGATGCCTGCTTTCTCCAGTACCTCAAGGATACCGCACAGCCAGGTAAATTTCATTGCATTGTCCACCTGATAGTATCTGTGGATCCCCTTAAGCCTGGGGATGATCCCTTCGGGGAATCCCTTCCATGCGCATGAATATCCAAGCATTGCCAGCAGAAGCAGAAAACTGATATCCTCCGTATCCGGATCCAGCCTGTCCAGTACATCCAGAACATCTTCATCGGATCGTTGGCTGCTGAAAAGGAGATGAAGCACCTTCCGCTCACGTTCATTCAGCGATTCCTGGATAAGCTGCTTTTCAATTGCGGTGCCTTTGTTGGTTTTCATATACGGTCCATTGTAAAGCGGGTTCGTTTTCCCCGGTTCCAGAGATCAGAAGCGGGAATACACCCTGTGGATAAGCGGTTCATACTGTCTGTACTTCACCATGTCATCCAATGAAATAAAAATATATCCTTGATCCTTCAGAATGTCAACTGCCTTCAGCATTCCTGTAACAGAACTGCTGAATATGTCATGTGCCAATACAACCGCACCATCAAAAGCCTTGTTAACGGTCCGTCTGCATACAACTTCTGGATACTTGAATTCCCAGTCCAGCGAACTGTAGCTCCAGGTCACAAATACCATATCCGTATCCAGCACGATCCGGTCATTGTATTCTCCGAACGGCGGCCGTACATACCTCGGGTGCTCTCCAGTAATCCTCATAATCGCCTCATTGGCTGAATTGATCTCCTCACGTACTTCCTGTTCACTGATCTTTGTCAGATCCGCATGGTTCTGGGTATGCTGTCCGATAGTATGGCCTTCTTCCTTCATGCGCAGTACCGTTTTCCTGTACTTCTCAACTCTGTTGCCGATCAGGAAAAACGAGGCTTTTGCATTCCTCTCTGCCAGACCGTCCAGCAGGTTTTCCGTATATTCTGACGGACCATCATCGAAGGTCAGACAGATCCTTTTTTCTCCGCTCATTCCTTTTCCCTCTTGATCATTACAACAGTCCGGATCGTCCGTTCATCATGCACAAGCCAATCGGAACATCCAGTACTGTGTGAATAATTGTATTCTTGAGTAGGCCTTCCGGACCGGCTTTTCTTCTACTGGTACTTCATCACTTACTTGCCGAACAGTTCCGCCGTCTTTACCATCCGTTCCGCTACTTTCACACCGAACGGGCAACGGCTTTCACAGCTGCGGCATCCGATGCACGCCGATGCCGTCACATCCAGTGCTTCATAGTGCGCCTGCACGCTTTCCGGCACAGCCGGCTGCTGTACAGCCAGATCGTAGAACTTGTTCACCATAGCGATGTCAATGTTCACCGGGCACGGTCTGCAGTGTCCGCAGTACGTGCACTGACCGCTGTAGGCATGCAGAGGCGCAGATGCAATGATGCTGGCATAATCCTTCGCATCATCATCCGCACGCAGATACGACACAGCTTCATCGATCTGCTCCTTCGTATCATAGCCGCACAGGATGGAGCAGACACCCGGACGTGTCAATGCATAGTGAATGCACTGAACAGGGGTAAATGCCGCTCCGAACGGCGATGTCTTCGCATCGAACAGTCTTCCGCCGAAGAATCCCTTCATTACCGTAATGCCTACGTTCTTCTCCTCACAAAGACGGTACAGCTCCGCCCTTTCCGGATCAATGCCGGAAAGGCCTGTGTCATACTCCCCGAACATACTGTCCAGATTCTCCGTTGCCGGATGCATATCAAAGGCAGGATTGATGCTGAAGAGAATCATTTCAATGAATCCGGTCTCCACGGCTTTCTTTGCAATGCGCGGGTTGTGCGTGGACAGTCCGATATGGCGGATGATGCCCTTTTCATGCAGTTCATGGACATACTTGATGTAGTCCGTATTCATTGCCGTATTCCAGTCTTCTTCCGAATCAATGTAATGGATCATGCCCAGATCCACATAGTCCGTCTGCAGCCTCTGCAGCAGATCTTCAAAGGCAGGCGCAACATACTTCATATCCCTCGTACGGACATACTGGCCGTTCTGGTAGGTAGAACCGATATGGCCCTGGACAATCCAGTGTTCCCGGTTTCCGGCCATTCCTTTTCCGATGATGTCCCTGGACTTCGGATCCGGCATCCAGCAGTCGATGATATTGATGCCCTGTTCTGCCGCGTATTTCACCAGCGCAACGGATTCTTCTTCCGGATGGCGCTCCAGCCACTCACCGCCGAAGCCGATCTCACTGACCTGAAGCCCCGTTTCCCCCAGTGTTCTGTATTCCATACTTCTGTCTCCTGTTCTCTGTCCTCATTCTACCATGATATAATGCACAGGAAAGAGAGGCAGTTCTATGATCAAAGCAGGAATGGTCGTCGCTGTAGAAATTGCAGCACTGGAAAGAAAATACGGAACACCCCATGAAATCCGGGAGCACAAAGGCTTCCGGGCAATGATTTTCCATACAGAGCATTTTGACCTGTATGTCGTGCACAGCGGTGCGGGCGAGATCGCTGCTGCAGCCGCCACCCAGTATCTCATCAGTGAGTTCGATGTTGATGTCATCGTAAACTTCGGGGTTGTCGGCGGGCTTACGGGCGATATGGCCATCAGCCGTGCCTGCATTGTAGAGCGGATCGTTCACTATGATTTCGATTGTTCCTTCATAGATGGAACCGAGCCCGGCAGATACCTGAACTATCCTTCCCGGTTCATTCCTGTAAACAAGGAACTGTTCGACAAAGCCCGGAAAAACCATCCGGACCTGCGCCCGGTGACCTGTGCTTCCGGCGATAAGTTTGTGGAAGGATTCGCAGCGAAGAATGCGCTCCATGAACAGTTTGAAGCAGACATCTGTGAAATGGAATGTGCAGGCATTGTAATCACAGCGGACAGAAGCGGCATACCTTCCCTTTTCATCAAGATGGTATCCGACAGTGTCAGCGGCGGTGCGGACGAATACACCAAAGCGCTTGATGAAACTTCATCCGCCTGCCTGGATATCCTGGATGAAATCCTGACAGAGCTCTGAGAATACAAAAAGTACAGTCCGGACTGTACTTTTTTATCGTATCTGCAGATTACCTGCCGGCCAGCTTCAGGAACTTTCTATCGTTCATCTGCTCGTTGGTCAGATACACACCATCATGGAACAGGGCATAGGTCGTCACCGGTGTCGGTGCATTCTGTGCTTCTTCCCTGCTCTGCAGATGGACGGCTCTGAACGGAATGCCGTTCTCTGCAGCCGTCTGTTCCACGATCGGAACATACTTGCCATTGAACGGGCACTGGCTGGTGTAGTACAGAATATAGCCGTCCTCCTCGGTATGCGGGTGCTTTGCGCATTCCTTGAATGCTGGAATGTCCGCATCTTCCGCAAACGGCAGATACCACAGCTGGATCCCGTTGTCCGCTTCATCACAGACTTTGAATCCTTTATGAGCCAGGAACTTCGGATCCGCAAGGAACGGCTTTTTCTTTGCGGAAGACAGAATGCACAGCCCCTGCTTTCCCTTTTGCTGGCTGTCGGAGATGCAGGCTTCCAGCAGGTCGTTGGCATATCCATGGCCTTTGAAGGATCCGGATACCCACAGGCAATCGATGTACATGTATCCTGCAGCTGTGATCGGATTCCAGGCATTTTCCGCCGGTATGTACTCGATGAAGCACTTTCCCCGCTCCGTACTTTTCAGGAATACCAGGCCCTCACCAAAGCGCTCCTGCAGCCAGGCTTTCTTGGAAGCCACCTGAATATCCTTGTTGCTGGAAATCGCACAGCAGATATGTTCCTGTTCCAGATTGTCCTTCGTAACCCTGATATACTCCATCTTGTTTCCTCCTGTATAAAGAACCTCTCCCGCAGTCAGGAAAGGTTCTCCTATGGCTGCGGCGGCGTGATTCGAACACACGAATGGGAGAGTCAAAGTCTCCTGCCTTACCGCTTGGCTACGCCGCAATACCTGTATTCTACAATATCAGACCCTCATTCTCAACCAAAAGGAGAGGAACTCCCGTTCCCCTCCTACAGATCCTTGCAGTCCTCAAGCTTCCTCATGATCCCGTTCAGGATCACATATCCCTGAACCGGTTCATTATGGACGATGTACCTTCTGCCGAAGTCTTCTTCATTGTGCTCATGGTGGGCATAATGGCTCGCACCTGTGCTCACCGTCAGATCTTCCTCCGGGGGTACAACATGCCCGTCCGAAGAAACCGGACGTCTGCCGGACACCACTGTCTGCTGCGCTCTTCTGATTGAACCGATCGTAATCACAATCATCGCCAGCAGGAAGATGCCGATAAACTCCATAGCTTTACTTTACGGCTTCCTTCACGCCTTCGATCAGACCGGTGAGAGACGCAATGTCCGAAGGGATGATGATCTTGGTTGCCTGACCGTTCGCCACACCCTGCAGCGCCTCCAGGCTCCTCAGCCGGATCACTGCTTCATCGGCACCGGCTTCCTTCAGCATACGGATACCGTCTGCCTGCGCTTCCTGCACCTTACGGATGGCTTCCGCACGGCCTGTCGCTTCTTCGATTTCCTTCTGCTTCTCGGCTTCAGCGGCCAGAATCGTTGCCTGCTTTGCGGCTTCCGCATTCAGAACAGCCGACTCCTTCTTGCCTTCCGCCTGAAGGATCATGGACTGTTTTTCACCCTCTGCCTGAAGGATTGCGGCACGCTTTTCACGTTCGGCCTTCATCTGCTTCTCCATTGCTTCACGGATGGCTGTCGGCGGCTGGATGTTCTTGAGCTCAACACGGTTGACCCGGATTCCCCAGGCATCGGTTGCCTCATCAATGATAGCCAGCATCTGGGAGTTGATCCGGTCACGGGATGTCAGCGTTTCATCCAGCGTCAGATCACCGATGATGTTACGCAGTGTTGTCGCAGTCAGGTTCTCCATCGCCATGATCGGATTCTCTACACCGTAGGTATAGAGCTTCGACTCCATGACCTTGAAGTAAACAACGGAGTCGATCTGCATCGTAACGTTGTCCTTGGTAATGACCGGCTGCGGCGCAAAGTCCGCAACCTGTTCCTTCAGGAGAACCCTGCGTCTGACCTGGTCGATAATAGGCATCTTCAGATGCATGCCGGCAGACCATGTCGTATGATATTTGCCCAGACGCTCCACAACGTATTCACTTTCCTGCGGAACGATCCGGATGCAGTTGATCAGAACGATGACTATAATCACGATGATTACAGCCGCTGTAATAATTCCTTGCATTGTTTCACCTCCGGATGCGCAGACTACGCAATCTCTGTTACTGTATAATCCTTCGCTTCGACGGCCTGCTTCAGGGCTTCACGGTCCACCGTGCCTTCCACTTCAACAACCGCTTCGTTCTTCTCATGATCCGCTGCTGCACTGATGACACCGTCCACGCCTTCCAGCGCCTTCTTGACCGTCATCTCACAGTGCGGGCACATCATTCCTTCAATCTTCATTACTACCTTCATATGTTTGTCCTCCTCTTCACCGACAATTCCCAGACAGGTATAGTCTTCTGCTTCTACGGCCTGCTTCATCCGCTCAGGATCGACTGTCCCGATCGTTTCCACCTTGACCGTACCGGTATGGTAATCCGCCCTTGCGGACTGCACACCCTCAATCTTCATTAAAGCATTCTGTACCCTGTTTTCGCAATGCTCACACATCATTCCTTCAACATTCAGCACCGTTTCCCTTGTTTCTTCTTTCTTCTTTTCTTCCTCCGGCTTTGCAGGATGCGCCAAAGGCCTGTCCTTTGAGGCATCATGCATATTGAACAGATTCAGGCGCAGCGCATTCATGCAGACGGTGAAGCTTGACAGGCTCATCGCTGCAGCGCCCATCATCGGATTGATCTTCAGCGGTGTCAGCCCTGCCGCAACCGGAATCAGGATCAGGTTGTAGAAGAAGGCCCAGAACAGGTTCTGGTGGATGTGCTGCAGCGTTCTGCGGCTCAGACGCACTGCAGCAGCCACATCGCTCAGCCGGCTGTTCATCAGTACAATGTCCGCTGAATCAATCGCTACATCCGTACCGGCGCCGATCGCAATGCCGGTATCTGCCCGGGTAAGCGCCGGAGCGTCATTGATCCCGTCGCCGACCATCGCGGTCCTGCCGCGTTTCTGCAGTTCCCGGATGACTTCTTCCTTGCCGTCCGGCAGTACACCCGCTACGACACGGTCCACACCGGCCTGCCTGCCGATCGCTTTCGCCGTCTTCTCGTTGTCACCCGTCAGCATTACGACTTCAATGCCCATGTTCCGGAGTTCCTCGATTGCCTGCGGGGAATCTTCCTTGATGACATCCGCTACAGCGATGATGCCCAGCACCTTGCCGTCTTCCATGAAGAACAGCGGTGTCTTTCCCTGCTCCGCCAATCCATCCGCCTGCTCCGAAAGCTCTGCCGGAATCGCCGCCAGACCGGCAATGAACTTCCGGCTGCCGCCGTACAGGCTTCTGCCCTCCAGTACACCCTTCAGGCCATTGCCCGGCAGTGCTTCGAAGGACTCCGCTTCCTGAGCCTGTACGCCCGTGCTTTCCGCCTCCCGGACAATGGCTCCGGCCAGCGGATGTTCGGACTTCTTCTCCAGTGCATAGGCTTTCGCCATCAGTTCACCCGGTTCCACACCTTCGCCAGGAATCAGATCCGTAACACTCGGCTCACCCAGAGTAATCGTTCCTGTTTTGTCCAGAGCGATGATCTGTACTCTGCCCGCCTGCTCCAGGGATTCCGATGTCTTGAACAGTACACCGTTTCTGGCGCCCATGCCGTTGCCGACCATAATGGCCACCGGCGTGGCCAGTCCCAGCGCACACGGGCAGGAGATCACCAGGACGGAGATGCCCCGTTCCAGTGCCTGCGCCAGCGGTGCACCGGCAAGGAGCCAACCCCCGGTTGTGACGGCTGCAATGGCAATGACTGCCGGTACGAATACACCGGATACCTTGTCCGCGATCCGGGCGATGGGAGCCTTTGTGGCTGCTGCGTCGCTCACCATGCGAATGATCTGCGACAGTGTGGTGTCCTCACCGACCCGGGTAGCCCGGCATTGGATATAGCCGGACTGGTTGATGGTCGCCGCAGAGACCCTGTCTCCCGGAACCTTGTCGACCGGAATGCTTTCCCCGGTCAGGGCTGATTCGTTTACAGCGCTTGATCCTTCCATTACGATGCCGTCCACCGGAATGCTTTCCCCGGGGCGGACTACAAATACATCACCGCTCATGACTTCATCGATGCTGACTTCCGTCTCAGCGCCGTCCCTGAGCAGCACGGCCGTCTTCGGCGCCAGCTTCATCAGACCTTTCAGCGCATCGGTCGTCCTGCCTTTGGACATCGCTTCGAGCATCTTGCCTACCGTGATCAAGGCCGGAATCATCGCGGCGGATTCAAAGTACATCTGATTGTGATACAGGTCCATGAGATCCATGTTTGCTGCACCGTTGGTCACCATGACCGTCATGCGCAGCAGGACAATCAGGCTCCACGCCAATGAGACGGAAGAGCCCAGCGCAACCAGTGTATCCATATTCGGTGCACCATGCAGCAAAGACCGGAATCCGCTTGTAAAGAACGCATGGTTGATGATCATCACAATGACCGCAAGGCACAGCTGCAGAATGCCCAGTCCGATATGGTTGTGCACCAGGAAGCCCGGAAGCGGCCATCCCCACATATTATGTCCCATCGTAATGTACATCAGCACCAGCAGGAAACCCACCGACAGCAGCAGCCTTCTCTTCAGCTTCGGTGTTTCCCGGTCAACCAGTGCATCTTCTTCCATCGCGGCCTTTTCCGCAGCGCTCAGTGCTTTTCCTGCACCTTTCAAGGACGCGCCGTATCCGGCATCTTCCACTGCCCGGATGATGTCCCCTGCGGATGCCGTGCCTTCCACACCCATGGAATTTGTCAGCAGACTGACCGCGCAGGAAGTCACCCCCGGAACACCGCTCACCGCCTTTTCCACCCGTGCCTGACATGCAGCACAGGACATACCTGTTACAAGATACTGTTCCATATCCGTCTCCTATTTCATGAGCTTCTGAAGCACGTTCACAAGCTCATCCACTGAATCTTCATTCCCATTGAGAATATCCTGGGCAACACATCCTTTGATATGCTGCGCCAGCAATACTTTATTGAAGCTGTTGAGCGCACTGGTTGCGGCTGATACCTGCGTCAGGATATCCGGACACCAGGCATCCTTCTCCACCATATTCTGAATCCCGCGGATCTGGCCTTCAATCCGTTTCAGCCGTGCCGACAGTTCCCTTTTTTCCTTATCGGTCCTTTTACGGTGATGCACACCGTCCATAACCTCTTCATACACTTCACTCATACTGTTCACCTCGTTATCATAGTATACCCCCGTAGGGTATATTGCAATACACAAGCGATTGTTTTGTGCAATTATTTGATTTCAGTCAAAAAACTGTTGACGTTCTGTAACAGCAGGTATATATTGATATCAGTTAGTTAGTACTAACATATGTAGATCAGCAATACGGGCTCCCTCCTTCAGGCAACTGTCCTATCTCCGGAAATGTTCTCCTTAGCCCGCGGCT
>JAEEYJ010000116.1 GCA_016291725.1 Solobacterium sp. | reverse complement strand
TCACAGCGGAAATCCGTTCCAAACGGGAAGAGCGTACATCTGTCATGCAGGACATTGACCGCAAGGAAGCCCAGCTGAGGCAGACCCGCAAGGACCTGGAAACCGCCACAGCCGCAGAGAACGCCATCCGGATCTACCAGGGCAAGCTGGAGACCCAGATGGATATGAACCTGCAGCGTCTGGCTTCGGAATACCGGCTGACCTATGAATTTGCCAGAACCAAGACCGAAGATGCTGACATTGACGAAGCCAAGGAAGAAGTCCAGCAGCTCCGTGCAGATATCCAGCGTCTCGGCAATGTCAATATGAATGCTCCGGAAGAATACGCAGAAGTCAACGAGCGCTATGAGTTCTACAAATCACAGATTGCCGAGCTCAGCGCGTCACGTGACAAGCTGCTTGCGGCCATCGATGACATGGACAAAGTGATGACAAAGCAGTTCCGTTCCATGTTCGACAGGATCAATACAGAGTTCAACAGGATCTTTGTCTCGCTCTACGGCGGCGGCAAAGCCCGTCTGGTGCTCGAGGATCCGGGAGACATCCTGAATACCGGCATTGATGTAGAGGCTCAGCCTCCGGGAAAGAACGTCCAGAACAATCTGCTCTTCTCCGGCGGTGAAAAAAGTCTGATCGCATTATGTGTCCTTTTTGCGATCCTGAAAGTAAAGCCGGTTCCGCTGGTCATCCTGGATGAAGTGGAAGCAGCGCTGGACCCCAGCAACGTGGAACGCTTCGCTCAGTATCTGAAGCACTATACCGACCGTACGCAGTTCATCGTTGTCACGCACAGAAGCGGCACGATGCAGAACGCAGACGTACTGTACGGCGTCACCATGCAGCAGCAGGGCGTCAGCCAGATGCTGAAGGTCAAGCTGCGCGACGCTCTGAAGTATGATATGTCCGATGCAGGAGAAGCCCAATGAGTTTTCTGGATAAACTGAAGAAAGTATTCAGCGGCAAGGATGATAAAGCCGTCTATCTGAGCGGCTTCAAGAAGACCAATGACAGTCTGAGCGGTAAATTCAAGGAGATGTCCTTCCAGTATGAAGGAATCACCGATGAATTCCTGGAAGAGCTGATGATTGTCCTTCTGGAGAGCGATGTCGGAGTAGAGACAGCCGACCTGATCTGTGAAAAGCTGAAGGAGCGGTCTGCCAACTATCCGGATCTGGAATTCTCCTGGGCAATGAGCTTCATACTGGAGATCATGAAGGAAGTCTACGAAGAGTATCCGGACAGTCCGTCTGTATTCAATGAAGACGGACCGACGGTCATTCTGCTGGAAGGCGTCAACGGCAGCGGCAAGACGACGACTGCCGCCAAACTGGCAAAGATGTTCCGTGACGAAGGAAAGAGCGTATGCCTTGCGGCTGCGGATACCTTCCGGGCAGGGGCAGTGGAACAGCTGGCAGCCTGGGCGGAACGTCTGGAGCTTCCCTGTGTAAAGGGGAGGGAGAACGGTGATCCCAGTGCTGTCATCGTCGATGGATGCCGCTATGCCAAGGAACACAATGCGGATATTCTGATCTGCGATACAGCAGGACGGCTCCAGAACAAGCAGGGACTGATGCAGGAACTGGGCAAAATGAACCGTGTATGCGCCAAGGAAATCCCGGGCGCGCCGCACAACACCTGGCTGGTTCTTGACGCTACAACAGGCCAGAACGGGCTGAATCAGGCAAGAATTTTCAATGAATCCACCCGGCTCAGCGGAATCATCCTGACAAAGATGGACGGTACCGCCAAGGGAGGCATTGTACTGGCCATCAAGCACGTACTGCATCTTCCGGTCCTGTATCTGGGACTGGGTGAGCAGCCGGATGACCTGCGTCCGTTCGATGTAGATTCGTATCTGTTCAGCATTTCGGAAGGACTGGACCATGTCGGATAAAGTTGAGTACAATGAACTGCTGGATCACTACGGCGGTCTTCTGACACCGCGGCAGCAGATCATTGCCAAGGATTACTTCCGGGACGATCTGTCACTGCAGGAGATTGCTGAACTGGAAGGCATCTCCAGAGCCGCAGTATATGATATGATTAAACGATGCAGGGAGGATCTCGATCATTACGAGAACACGCTGCACATCATACACAATTCCCGGATCCGCAGAGCACTGTACCACCGGATCCAGGAAGCAGGAAATGAAACGGTACAGAAGTATATAGAAGATTGTATGGATACTGAAGGAGGAGAATATGACTAAAGTAATTTCAGTTAATTCCGGTTCATCATCTTTAAAGTTCCAGCTGTTTGATATGCCCAGTGAAACAGTACTGACATCCGGTCAGGCGGAGCGTATCGGGCTGGACATGGGCATTTTCACCATCAAAGTCGACGGACAGAAGAAAGTACTGGAGACACCGATCCCGGATCACAAGGTTGCGGTTGATCTGCTGCTGAACGCACTGCTGGAGAACCATGTTGTCGAATCCCTTGATGAGATCAAGGGTGCCGGACACAGAATCGTCCAGGGTGGACCGTACTTCGATTCTTCCATCGTTGTGGATGAAGATGTGGTAGCCAAGGTCGATGAACTGGCTGAACTCGCACCGCTGCACAACCATGCGCATCTGGTATGCTACAAAGCATTCCGGGAAGCACTGCCGCAGATCGGCCATGTATTCGTTTTTGATACTGCGTTCCATCAGACCATGGGACCGGAATCCTTCCTGTTCCCGGTTCCCTATGAGTGGTATACAGACTATAAGATCAGACGCTACGGCGCACACGGCACAAGCCACTTCTATGTCAACAGAAGAGCTGCCGAGCTGATGGGAAAGACGCCGGAAGAACTGGATATGATTACCTGCCATCTGGGCAACGGTGCGTCCATCTCCGCAATTGACGGCGGCAAGGTCGTGAATACTTCCATGGGTCTGACACCGCTGGGCGGCATTATGATGGGCACAAGAAGCGGTGACATCGATCCTACTGTTGTCTTCTATATGATGAAGAAGCTGGGCTGCACACCGGATGAAATGGATACACTGCTGAACAAGAAGTCCGGTATGCTGGGTGTTTCCGGCATCTCCAGTGATGCCAGAGACGTAGAAGCCGCACTGGAAGAAGGCAATCCGCGTGCCATCCTGACCATGGATCTGTACACAAACCGTGTTGTCAACGTAGTAGGCGGCTATTATATGCAGCTGGGCGGCTGTGACGCGCTGATCTTCACAGCAGGCCTCGGAGAGAATGACGCATCCACACGTGAGCGCATTCTGAAGAAGCTGGAGAAGCCGATGGGACTGTCCATTGACTATGAACTCAACAACAAGATCCACGGCAAAGAGTGCTTGATTTCCAAGCCGGATTCCAGAACAGCAGTCTATGTCATTCCGACAAACGAAGAACTGATGATTGCCCGTGATACAGTCAGACTCCTCGGACTGTAATATGGATTTCTCCGGACTGAGGCAGGATATTGAAGCTTTCAGTATCATAACCATCTACCGGCATCTGAATCCGGACTGTGACGCTGCAGGATCACAGTTTGCTCTGAAGCAATGGATAACCGATAACTGGCCGGAAAAACAGGTATATGCCCTGGGCAGCCAAAGCTGCTCCCAGGGCATTTGGCCTGTGCAGGATAACGCTGATGAGCCTATCATCAAACAGAGCCTGGCCATCATCCTTGACACGGCCAATATGGAGCGCATCGATGATGGACGGTGGCAGAAAGCAGCGAAAACGGTCAAAGTGGATCATCACCCCAATTTCACACCGTTCGGAGATGTGATGTACGTCGGCCCGGATTATGCGGCTGTCTGTGAGATTCTTACAGAGTTCTTCGATAGCTGCGCTGATCTGGTCTTTTCTGAAAAGACAGCTGAGTATGCCTACAAAGGGCTTCTGACGGATACGCTATGCTTCCGTACAGCCAACACAACGGCCAATACGCTGAAAGCCGCTGCCATCCTGGCCGGTAAAGGCATCCGGATTCCGGAACTGAACCGTGAATTGTTTGATCAGACACTGGATGAATATCGTTTTTCTTCCTTTCTGCGGGCAAATGTGAATCTGATGAACGGTTC
>JAEEYJ010000115.1 GCA_016291725.1 Solobacterium sp. | reverse complement strand
TATGTCAGTTCTGCTACCTTGCCGCTGTCTGGCAGCATCAGCTGGCATTCCTCCATCCACTCGAGCGGGGACTGGGACGGCGGACCGACGAAGGCTTCGCGTTCTGTTCTGGAACAGCTGTATACAACGGGGGACCTGATCATTCATCATAAGGACGGTGCCCGGAAATACTATGATCTGGCAGAAAGGCATATTGCGGGGGAACTGCTGGAAGCGGAGGATCCGCTGCCGGATGTGCATGATTATGCAAAGTGGCGGGTGAAAAGAAGGATCGGAGCGGTCGGCATGCTGTGGAACCGTGGATCCACCGCTCTCCTGGGCATCAGGGAGCTGCGTCCGGCGGACAGGAACCGGATCTTCGAGGAACTGTACAGCGAAGGGGAAACAGTACAGGTCCGGGTGGACGGGATTCCTGCAGCCTTCTATATACTTAGGGAAGATGTACCGCTGCTTGAGCAGGCAATGAACAGCACAGAAATCCGCCGGCGCTGTGAATTCCTGGCGCCGCTGGATCCATTGCTGTGGGACAGAGCCTTGATAGAAAAGATCTTTGACTATCAGTACACCTGGGAGATCTATACACCGCGGGAGAAACGCAGATACGGGTACTATGTACTGCCGCTGCTGTACGGGGACAGGCTGGCCGGCCGGATCGAGCCGGTGATCAAGGATGGGGAACTGATTGTTAAAGGAATCTGGCTGGAGCCGGGTGTCCGGAAAACCAGGAAGCTGAACAAATCGATCAACATACGGCTGAAGCGGTTTGCCCGGTTCAATGACTGTACCTATAAAGAGCAGGATCTGTGGGATGCCCCGGTTCAGGAACCGCCGCATCCGTGAGGATGGTACACTGATTATGGATTTGCCGGACAGGAGATGATCATGAAAACATTATGCCTGTACAATACAAGAACCAATACTGCAAAGGAGTTACGGAGACAATCTCCCGGACTGCAGGTGCAGATCCGGAAGAACGGGTGTGATCAACGATGAACAGAGCATTTATATGGGATCTGGACGGAACGCTGCTGGATTCATACAAGGTGATCGTTCCAAGCCTGTATGAAGCATTCCGGGAAGCAGGACTGGATCTGGATCAGGAAGAAATCCATAGAGAGGTCATATACACCTCCGTCAGCAGCTGCATCCGGAGAATCTCTGCTGAGACAGGCATTGCCTATGATACCGTTCACAAGCGGTTTACAGAGCTCAGAGTACAAAGGGATCAGGAACTCCGGCTGAATCCGGGCGTACAGGAAACACTGGCAATTCTGACAGACAATGGCGCAAAGCATTGCCTGTATACGCACAGCGGACGGTCAACGGAATCCGTTCTTGCCAGGCTGGGTGTATCCGGTTTCTTTGAGGAAATCGTCACAAAGGAATACGGCTTTGCGCGCAAACCTGTCCCGGACGCGGTGAATTATCTGATCGACAAATACGGACTGGACCGGGAAAGGACGTTCTACGTCGGTGACAGAACGATTGACATGGACTGCGCAGTGAACGCGGGAATCCGGGGCATCCTGTACCTTCCGGAGGGGAACCCGTGCATCCCGAACGGAGCGGAAAGCTGGACTGTCCATGACCTGCTCGAAATAACCGGGCTGGATTCCGATCAGCAGAAGCCGCAGGATCACAGACTGCATGCAGATATGAGGTGAAAACATGAAGGCAATACGCGGAAAAGACGCAGTATACAATGACAAGGGCAATGGAAGCAGCCTGGCTGAATTCATCGGCCGAACAGCAGAAATCCGGCGAAGCAATTATGCGATTGCCGAAACCAGGCTGACCAAAGGCGCATCCGAAGAAAAGCATCATCATGTGATTACGGAAGAAGTATACATGTTTGTAAAAGGCAGCTGCCGGATGAAGATCAACGGAGAAACAGAATGCTTTTCCGCCGGTGATCTGCTGGTTGCCGAACCGGGTGATGAGCACGAGATAATCGAAGCGCTGGAAGATACCGGATTCTGGGTCCTGACGGTTCCTGCCTTTGATCCCGGTGACTATATTGTTGGATAATCGCAAAGTACAAAGAATGAACGGAGGAATTGTGAATGAGCATTCTGGTAGTGTACTTCAGTGCCGAGTCGGGAAAGACGGCAGGCGTCGCAAAGGAACTCGCAGCGGAAAAAGGCGCGGAACTCTATGAGATCCAGCCGGAGAAACCCTATTCCAGAGCAGACCTCAACTGGATGAATCCTCTCGCAAGATGCAACCGGGAATACATCGCCAAAAAGGATGTACCGGTTGCCGGTACCATAGAGGATTTTGACCAATACGACACCGTTTACATCGGTTTCCCGATCTGGTACGGCTGTGCCCCGAATGTAATCAATACATTCTGCAAAGCCTACGACTGGAGCGGCAAGGCCGTTCATGCCTTTGCTACATCCGGCGGAAGCGGGATCGGAAGAAGCGCGGAAAAGCTCGCTCCCTATGTAAAAGGAGCAGAATCTGTTGATGCGAAGCGTGTCAGCAGCGCTGCTGAACTGAAGGACTTCTAGGAACAGAATGATAAAGGAGGATGCTCTATGTCTTTGCTCGACAGTTTTTCTCTGAAAGACAAAACCATCATCGTCACCGGTGCCAGCCGCGGCATCGGATACGGCGTTGCCAAGGAACTTGCCAAAGCCGGTGCGCGTGTCGCGCTGGTAGCCCGCTCAAAGCCGCTTCTGGAAACCTGCCGGAAAGAGATCGAGGAAGACGGTGGGAAAGCCGGTGTATTCACAGCTGACCTCAGAAATGTTGAAAGCATCCGTGCCTGTGTGGCTGAAATAGAGGCTGCCTGCGGAAAGATTGACGGACTCTTCAACAATGCCGGCATGGGCAATCCTATCCCAGCGTATGAGGTAACAGAGGCAGACTGGGATGAGATGATGGATCTCAACCTGAAAGGCTGTTTCTTCTTTGCCCAGGCAGCTGCAGCCAGCATGCGCAGGACCGGCGGGGGCAGGATCTGCATGATGTCCTCCCAGGCCGGAGTGGTTGCCATCCGGGATGAAAGCGTCTACTGTGCATCGAAGGGCGGCATCGTTATGCTGACGAAGGTGCTGGCCGCTGAATGGGCGAAGGACAATATCACGGTCAATGCCATCGGTCCGACATTCGTCTATACACCCGGCACAGCAGAACGGCTGGATGATCCTGAATTCCATGAGCGCATTGTGTCGAAGATTCCGCTTGACCGGCTGGGTACAATCAGCGATGTTGCCGCTGCTGTCATCTACTTCCTGAGCGACGCATCGTCCATGGTAACCGGTACGCTTCAGTTGATCGACGGTGGCTGGACGCTGGAGTAGCAGACGACAATAAACCATGTCCGGATTGATTCCTGATGAAAAACGAGTAAACTGAAATCTGCAGAAAAGGGGAGGAAAGAATATGAAATATACAAAACTGACAGCGGTATTCGCTGCATCCGCACTGGCGCTCGGCATGATCGCCTGCACCAAGGCGGACGAACCGGAAGAGCCGGCGGCTGAGAACACAGCAGCCATTGTCGGCACCTGGCAGCTTTCCAAGGTGCTCGTGTCGGAGAAGGAAGGCGAAGATCCGGTTGAAGTAAAGGAAGAAGACCACGCTTCCATGTTCGGCGAGAAGGACAACGTCTACACGTTCAATGCAGACGGAACAGGAACCCTGCTGGTGGTCGATGGCGTGGACAAGGAGGAGAAACTGCTTGCCTGGGCAACGACGGAAGAGGGCAGCTACGAAGTCCTCGAGGCTGACGTTGCAGCCCATGATATGCTCTTTATCTACGATCCGGTGGATGATGTCCTGATGAGGGAGTTCAACGGCAAGGATCCCTACATCCACGTAGTGACTGTATTCGCCCGCCAGTAAACAGAGCCTTCTGACAGACAGTATGAAAAAGACCGCTCCAGCATCAGCGGTCCGCTCACAAGACAGTTTTATAGTTTTCGGGAATGGTATGATCTTCGGGTCATGCCATTTTCTGTGCCATCCACTCACTCAACGGGCTGCTCTGCCAGGTTATCAGTACCTGGCAGGCAGGGTCCTGATCCGGATCGGCACCACTTTTGCCGCTTCAGGTTTGCTGGAACAGTCCAGACCCCTTATGATCTCACAAGTGCGGACTGCGCATGTCCACGCTTCCGAAGAATCAGAGTTTACGAAACAGGTATTCCTGCTGAGGCAAGGGGAATGCTATGCAGCCCTACAATGATCTGATATGCCTGTTTGTCAAAAGCAGGACTGCTGTAATCGTGAATCCTGCTGCGCAGATGGCAAGAAGCACTGTGCTGCCGAAAGCCTGAAGCACTGCCCCCGCCAATACTGACGCGATCGGGATCATTCCCTGTGAACCTACGCTTATGATGCTGCCGACCTTGCTGAGCATATTCTTTTCCACCCTGCGCTGGATCGTAGTGTTGAGAGGAATGTTGATTAAGGAGAGCAGGAAGCCAACCGCGAGGCATCCTGCACCGAACACCAGCAAAAAGGCGTTCAAAGAGACGTCTGAGGCCACCAGCCACCAGTATCCGATCGCCAGGATGATCATCACACCCGAAAAGACACACAGCCTTCTGGCAACCTTCAACCCGCATTTTTCCTCCTGCCCTCCAGTGCTCATCATCACAGCTCCGATCAGGGAACTGGTTCCTACGCATACGCTGAACACGGATGACCACAGTTCCGGTTTCAGGACGTTGTCGAACAGATAAGCCTGGGCAGATTCCAGATCCACCTTGATGAAATACGGAATGAAATTTCCGGTAACAGGCGTGAAGAAGAAGTTGATGAACAGCGCTGCGCCGATGATGGCCATGATGGCTTTCTGGCCTTTCAGATATCGAATGCCCTCCTTCATGTCTGAAACCGCGAGACGCAGCGTTATCGGTTCCGCAGAAGGTGTTTGATCATAGCGGATCAGCATTTCCGATATTCCGGAGGCGACAAAGCATGCGCCTACCGCCAGGAAAAGTACTTGTAAAGGCAGCACCGCATACAGAACGCCGGCCAGTACGACACCAAGGATCGACTCCATGGAGCTTTTTATTGAAAAGTACGCGTTCGCCTGCTGCAATTGCTCCGGCTCTACGATATTCGGAATCATTGCTCCGGCGGCGGGATTAAAGATGCCGCTGACCACATTGCCCAGGATGCCGACGATGAACAGGATCACGATATGC
>JAEEYJ010000114.1 GCA_016291725.1 Solobacterium sp. | reverse complement strand
CTTCAGACTGCGGTGGATCAGTTCAGACAGCCTGGTGCCGTTTTCCAGGGTATCCGTCACCAGGATATTGTTGAGCAGGTTTTCCGCTGCCGGTCTGAACTGCGGCTCATAATCGACGAACTCCGAAGCAACACCCAGATAGCCCGGTGTATTCTCACAGATCACCCGGACATCATGAGGTACATAGCGGGGTGTACAGACCGTCAGTGGCAGGAAGGTTGCCCTTCCGCTCTGGTTCCTGGTCAGGAAGCGGATGGCGTCCCTAGCGTCCTGGTCATCCTGCGTCAGTATGTTGTATACCGCACCGCCGATCGCTTCACTCACTGCCAGTTCATAGCCATCATGCGCTGCAAACACCTGTCCGACCACACCGAGAATGCCGTGCAGGGCATGCCTGTGATCCATGATGGACTTTGTACCGGCCTGTCTGGTTGTGGAGAAGGGATCCCGCATAACGTTCTCCAGATAGGCTCTCTGGCTTTCCATTCCCCTGAGGATGCCCTGGGCGTTTTCATACTCGTTGGACGCGTCAAAAATGGCCTGGGCAGCCGCGGTCATATTGGCGGCGTTCAGTCCGATCTCGGTATTCAGACGGTCAAACCGGTCTTTCCGGTCATTGTATTCTGCTTTCGCTTCATTGAGAAGATCACGGGTTTCCTGGATCTTCTGTTCACGGGTACCGATTTCAATGATGTATTTGCGGCGCTCTTCCATCTCCGCCCTTCTCGTTTCCAGAGCGGTTACAGTATTCAGGCACTGCATCAGCTGGTCCTGGAGCGTACTGACTTCACGGTCCAGACGGGCGGAGCGGTCCTTCGCTTCGGCAATCCGGTTCTCAGCAATCTGGATGGATGCGGAGTACATCTGGGACTTGGTGCCGATATCGAACAATGTACGCTTCGCTTCTTCTATGGAATCGTTCAGGCGTTCGATCTCCTTGACCAGAACGGTGATTTCGATCTGTTCCAGACGGGCTTTCTTTTCCCGGTAGACCTCTGCCTTCAGAGCTGCCCTCTTCAGGGGCGTGACCTGCTTTTCCAGTTCATTGAGAATATCCGTGCTCCGGTCCAGGTTGTCCTTCGTACGGGACAGGCGGGACAGGGATTCCATTTTGCGCTTCTTGTACTTGGCTACGCCGGCTGCCTCTTCAAAGACACCTCTTCTGTCCTTGGCTTTGGCTTCCGCAAAGGAAATCACGTTTCCCTGGCTGATGATGCTCAGGGAGTCTTTTCCCAGTCCTGTATCCATGAAGATATTCACGATATCCCGCAGGCGGACATTCTTCCGGTTGATCAGATACTCCGCTTCCGAGGAATCCCGGTACAGTCTGCGGGTAATCTCCAGCTCATCGCTTTCGGAATTGAGCAGATGCTCCGAATTGTCGAATACAAGCGTTACCTGGGCAATGTTCATCATGCGCCTGTCTGCGCTGCCGGAGAAGATGACATCATTCATCTTTTCACCGCGCAGGCTTCGGGCACTCTGTTCACCCAGCACCCAGCGTACAGCGTCGGAGATGTTGGACTTACCGCATCCGTTGGGACCGACGACTGCTGTGATCGGGTCATCAAAAGAAATGACGGTCTTGTCCGCAAATGATTTGAAACCCTGCATTTCAATACGCTTTAAAAACATCTGTATTCCTCAAATCATGTACCATTATAGCAAACACGGTCATAAAAAAGAAGGCGGGATATTATCCCGCTTCGGACTATTGTTCCTTCTTCAGAATCGCTACGATCTCTTCCAGAGCCTTCAGCTCATCGCTCTTTGCGGGCGGTTCTGCCGGCTTCTCCTCTTCCTTCTTCTCTGTCATGGTGCGGAGCTTGTTGATGGATCTGACCATGAGGAAGACGCACAGTGCAACGATAACGAAGTCAACGATGTTCTGGATGAAGTTTCCATAGGACAGATAGACATTCAGTTCCTCTGCACCGTTGTCCACCAGCAGCGCCTTCATGACGGTAAAGTCCTTGATCTTGAAGATGGCAGCGATCAGCGGCATCAGGATGTCATTGACAAGCGAGGAGACGATCTTTCCGAAAGCAGCGCCGATCATCATGCCTACTGCCAGATCCATGACATTTCCCTTGAGGGCGAATTCTTTAAATTCTTTCATAAACTTCTTCATAAGCTTCCTCCACGGTTCTCTTTATTGTCCGTTCATTTTCATCCGTTATCATAACATAACTTCCCCAGCAGTGTTCATTCTTCCTGCGCAGAGGCTCCGGTTCCAGGATCTCAGTGACATGATCATGCGTTACTGTGGGATAGACTTCCTTGTTGAGGTCCTTCAGGCTGTGTATTTTATCCTGGTCTGCTGTGAATCCGTTCTTGATGTACATCAGGGTCCTTCGGCCGTAAACCGGCAGGTACAGGGCAGGAACAAAACCGTACCGCTCCCTGAACGCCCGGATCATGCGCTGTACACTGCCTTCCAGTACTTCACTGGAGAGTATGATTCCGTCAATGCCGGGTATACGCAGAAGGAACGCGCAGGCCCAGGAATTGGCGGCGTTCAGGTTCATGCCGGCAATGCAGTGGGAAAGCGGATGGTTCAGTGCGCCGGGTTCGGATACGATACAGTTGGACAGTGTCCCGTTGTCATAGCCGTTTTCACGTACAGGCGGCAGTAAAGCCTTTTCTGCGAACAGGATGCCGCTGCGGCATTCATCCCCTGCCCCGCCAACAATCAGTCTGTATGGAGGCTTTTCCGGCTCGGGAAGCGTATCTGCAGCGGTCTGTTCACCACAGTAGGAATGATGTACAGCACGCTGTTCGTCGAGCATAGCCAGTGCTCTGCGCCGGGTATCGTTGATGACGCTGACCGGCAGGAATACATTGCCGCAGTGTCCTTTGATCTGTTCTGCAGCGTAGGGCTTTCCCCCTGTCTTCCGCAGCGCTTGTTCCATTCTTTCCGCACTGAGGGGCGCTTTCTGCGCAAATTCACAGTTCTGCTCCGACAGAGCGGATACACTATGAATGCCGTCGTCAACCGTAACAATCAGCGGTGCGCCGGGCTCTGCTGAGTATTCCAGGGATACCGGTACCGTGCGTTCTTTCTCCATGCCTTCCCGGATCCTGCCGAGCAGTTCCGTATCACTGGTTTTATGCAGTGGGCTGCCTTTCTTCGGCCATTCATCCTCCGGACAATCAAGCCATACCGTATCCCCGGGTTCTGCCCGGCTGACGAGCTTACCGTTCCGCTCAATCCTGACCGCAGTCAGTCCGATGTCGGCAGGCTCCTGTATAATGCGCAGGCCATCATGCTGGTGGAGAACATCACTCAGCCGTATCTGTACCTTCCCTTTCCGGGATGAAACCACAGTGCCGGCCTGTACGCCCAGATGATTCGGCCGGTAATGGTTCATCCGTGATGCGGTGTCTGCTCCGAAGATATGCCCTCCGGTGAAATCACGGTTGAACATCAGCTTCAGTTCCTTCAAACGTTCCTGTGATACCGTATATGCTTCATTGCGGCAGAAGGCATCAATGGCTTCCCGGAAAGTTCTGACAACCAGCCAGACATACTCAGGACGTTTCATGCGCCCTTCGATCTTCAATGAGCAGATTCCTGCTTCGATCAGTTCAGGAACCCGGTTGATCAGGTTCAGGTCCCGGGGACT
>JAEEYJ010000113.1 GCA_016291725.1 Solobacterium sp. | reverse complement strand
GCAGCGCATCCCGCCGCAGCATCCATACCGGTGCTGGTGGTATACATCGTCATCCTGGCATCGTCGGCTGCGTACGCGTTTGTACTGGTGCCGAAAGAGAAGGAATCTGTCAGGCAGGGATAGACCATTTCCGCCTGTCTGCCCGCATCCCGTGCAAGCCTGTGCACTACTGTGCTAAAATATATGATTGAGGTGATCAATACTATGGGTGAATGCAGACACCTGGCCATCATCATGGACGGGAACGGCCGCTGGGCAAAAGCACAGGGAAAGCCGCGCACCATGGGCCATCTGGCAGGAGCGGACAATGTCCGCAATATTGCGATCGCAGCCAATGAAGCAGGGGTGAAATACCTGACGCTTTATGCATTCTCAACGGAAAACTGGAAAAGAAGCGAGGAGGAAGTCGGTTATCTGATGAAGCTTCCTGCCTATCTGTTCCAGAAATATATGAAGGAATTCATGGAACGGGGATTCCGGATCCGGACGATCGGAGAACTCAGCCGACTGCCTGCCGCTACGGCAAAGGTATTGACGGATGCGGCGGAAGAGTCGAAGAACAATACAGGGCTCAATCTGATCATTGCGATCAACTACGGATCCAGAAGGGAGATTCTGCTTGCGGCGAAGCACTATGCACAGGATGTTCTGGCAGGGCGTCCGGAGGATCTCGATGAAGAAGGATTCAGCCGGTACCTTATGACGGAGGATATTCCCGATGTGGATTTCCTGGTACGCACCAGCGGGGAGCAGAGGATTTCAAACTATCTGCTGTGGCAGATAGCCTATGCAGAACTGATGTTTGTACCGGAGAGCTGGCCGGAGTTCACACCGGAAGTGCTGAACCGCTGCCTGCAGGCTTTCGGCAAACGTGACAGACGCTACGGAGGTGTGCATGAATCCGCAGAAAGCTAAGACCAGAGTCATAACAGCTCTGGTGGTCATTGCTGTAGTACTGCCGCCGCTGATCAAAGGCGGATTGCTGCTGGAAGCGCTGATCGCTTTTGTCCTGGCAGGTGCGGCCTATGAAACTGCGAAGCTGAAGGACACAAAGCCGAGAATCGGCCTGAGCGTTCTGTTCTTCATAGCGGCAGGAATGATGAGCCATCTGCCGGAGCATCTGTTCTTTGTGGTCTGTTCACTGTGGCTGGTGCTGCTCATTGCACTTGTGATTGCTTCGGAAGACATGACCATCGATTTTGCGGCTGTAATCTATTTGATTTCCATGATCGCTGCCCAGGCTGTACGCGGTCTGCTCGGCATCTACAACAGTAAACTCGGCCCTTTGGGCATGCTGTACGTTGCGTTTGCCTGCTACCTCTGCGATGCCGGTGCCTGGCTGATCGGTTCACTGATCGGGAAACATAAAATGATCCCGCGCATTTCGCCGAACAAGACATGGGAAGGGGCCATTGGAGGCCTTGTGCTCGGATGCGCCGGATCAGCACTGTTTGCGTATTTTACGAAGCTTGCGCTGCCGGTTGAGATGATTGCGGCTGCTTCATTGCTGCTGCCTCCGGTATCCATGATCGGTGATCTGGCGTTCAGCATATTCAAGCGCTATTACGGCATCAAGGACTACAGCAATCTTCTGCCGGGCCATGGCGGAGTTCTTGACCGTGTTGACAGTCTGCTGTTCTGCCTGATGGTGTTCAACGGACTGATGTTTCTGTGGGGGATTGTATGATGAAGAGTATCGTACTGCTCGGTGCGAGCGGTTCCATAGGCACCCAGACGCTGGATGTCATCAACCAGCATCCGGACCGTTTTGAACTGAAAGCATTCGGCGTCGGGAAGAATATACAGAAATGCCGGGAGATCCTGTCACATTTCGATGTCCCTGTGTTTGCCGTGGAACGGCAGGAGGACGCCATCCTGCTGCAGGAAGAATATCCCGGAAAGACCGTTCTCTGGGGAAAGACAGGTCTGGAGACACTGGCAGCGTCGGAAGACTATGACGTACTGGTCAATGCCCTGGTCGGCTTTGCCGGATTCGTACCGACGCTGATGGCACTGTACAGCGGACATGATGTTGCACTGGCGAACAAGGAGACACTGGTGGTCGGCGGCGAACTGATCAACAAAGCGCTGAGAGAGACCGGCAGGCAGCTTCTGCCTATTGACAGTGAACACTCAGCGGTATTCCAGTGCCTGCAGACGAGCAGGCGGGAAGAGGTATCCCGCTTGATCATAACCGCATCCGGTGGATCTTTCCGGAATCGGAAAAGGGAGGATCTCAAGAATGTTACGGTAGCGGAGGCACTGGCTCATCCGAACTGGAATATGGGCGCAAAGATCACCATCGACAGTGCGACCATGATGAACAAAGGCTTTGAAGTCATGGAGGCGCACTGGCTGTTCAATATGCCTTATGAGCGCATTGATGTACTGATGCATGATGAAAGCGTGATTCATTCCATGGTGGAATTCCGTGATCATTCCGTAATTGCTCAGCTGGGCAGTCCGGACATGCGCCTGCCGATCCAGTACGCACTGACCTGGCCGGAACGTCTGGATCTGCATCAGGACAAAGCATTTGACCTGGCAGAGATCGGCACCCTGCATTTCCACAGACCGGACACAGAGCGCTTCCCGCTGCTGGCGCTGGCGTATGAAGCCGGGCGCAGAGGCGGAACACTGCCGGCTGTGCTGAACGGCGCCAACGAAGAAGCGAACCTTGCGTTCCGGGAAGGAAGGCTGTCCTTCCTCGGCATCGAGGAGATGATCCAGCGTGCCTGTGCAGCGCATGATATCAGAGAAGTAACCTGTACCGAAGATCTGGCGGAAGCGGACCGCTGGGCAAGGGAATACGTCAGGAAAGAGATGAAGGGCTGTATATGACATTGCTGTATTTTCTGATATTGCTGTCGGTCATCATCTGCATTCATGAAGCCGGTCATCTGATTGCCGCGAAGATATTCGGCGTTTACTGCTATGAATACTCCATGGGTATGGGACCGCTGCTGCTGAAGAGGCAGAAGGGGGAAACCCAGTATTCATTAAGGGCGCTCCCCATCGGCGGCTTTGTCGCTATGGCAGGTGAGAACGATGGATCGGAAGCCTATCCGGATGTCGTTGTACCGGAGGGCAGGAGACTGAACGAGGCTGTGCTCTGGAAGCGGATCATCATCCTGTGTGCAGGTGTGTTCATGAACTTCATTCTTGCCTTCCTGCTGTTCTCGCTGGTGAATCTGATGTACGGGTACTATGCGGAATCACCGGAGCCGGTTATCGGATCCCTGGTTGAAGGGCACCCGGCAGAGAAAGCCGGACTGCAGCCCGGAGACCGCATTGTCCTGCTCTCCAGCGATACATCTCAGATGACACCGGAATCCTACATGGACATCCAGGTATTCCTGTCCGAAAACGAAGGTGCAGTGATTACCGTAACGGCTGAACGCGGGGATGAGCAGCATGTATTTACCATTGAACCGGAGTATCTGGAAGAAGAAGGGCGCTACGTCATCGGCATCACATCTGCAGAGCCCGAAGTGATAGAAGTAACCCTGGCAAACTGCTGGAAGTACGGATTCATGGATATGCAGTCATCTTCCAAGCTTCTTGTCAGGACGCTCAGACGGCTGCTGCGGGGCAGGGGGCTGAATCAGCTGAGCGGTCCGGTCGGTATCTACAACGCTACGGAAGTGTATGCGTCCTACGGACTGGCAAGCTATCTGTTCCTGATGGCAGAGCTTTCGCTCAACGTCGGCATCTTCAATCTGCTGCCGCTGCCGGTACTGGACGGCGGGCAGATCGTCATCAATGCCGGGGAAGCAATCGCCGGCAGCAAACTGTCCACCAGAGCAAGAACCATCATCATCGGTATCTGCTGGGTACTGTTGATCTCATTGATGCTGTACATTACATTCCAGGATATTCTGAGACTGGTCATAGGAGGATAGGAATGAAAAGAATACTTGTTACCGGAGGAACGGGCTATATCGGTTCCCATACGTGTGTTGAGCTGATCCAGGCAGGCTATGAAGTGATCGTCATGGACAATCTGTACAATTCGTCCATCGCAGTGCTTGACCGGATTGAACAGATTGCAGGTACGAAGCCGAAGTTCTACCGTACGGATCTGCTGGATAAGGAAGGGCTGGAACGGATCTTTGCGGAAAACGAGATCGATGCCGTCATCCATTTTGCCGGCTACAAGGCCGTCGGGGAGTCTGTACAGATTCCGATGACCTACTATGAAAACAATATTGCCGGTTCTCTGAACCTGTACCGTGCCATGGACAATGCCGGGGTAAAGAAGCTGGTGTTCTCTTCCAGCGCTACTGTTTACGGTGATCCTGAATCGGTACCCATCCGGGAAGATTTCAAAACCCATACAACCAATCCCTACGGATCGACCAAGCTGATGAACGAAATGATCCTTGCGGATATCTGCACAAGCGATCCGGAATGGTCTGTACTGCTGCTGAGATATTTCAATCCCATCGGTGCACACCGGTCCGGCCTGATCGGTGAAGTGCCCAACGGCATCCCCAACAATCTGGTTCCGTACATTGCAAGGGTAGCGAACGGTACACTCGACTATCTGCGCGTCTGGGGCAACGATTACCCGACACCGGACGGTACCGGCGTCCGTGACTACATCCATGTCGTGGATCTGGCCAAAGGGCACATCAAGGCTGTAGAGTACGCTTTCGGTCATCCGGGATGCGAGCGGATCAATCTCGGGACCGGCAACGGCTACAGTGTGCTGGAAGTCCTGCATGCGTATGAAAAGGCCTGCGGCAGAGAACTTCCGTACCGTATCATGGACCGCAGACCCGGCGACATTGCAGAGTGCTGGGCGGATACTGAGAAGGCAGAGCGTCTGCTCGGCTGGAAGGCTCAGTACAATATCGATGATATGTGCGAAGATTCCTGGCGTTTTACAGTGAATAATCCGGATGGTATAAAATAGAGAATATGACGGAACGGCGGAAGAGGAACATTCTGATCTGGATCCTGGCACTGCTGGTCATCTGTACCGGCTGCCTGGTGTTTTATGATGTGTTCTTTTCCCGCCGTCCCGGAAACAGCCAGCCGGAGGCACCGGTACAGATCCCCGGAACAGGGGGTCAGGACAGGCCTGCGGCTACGGATACAGAAAAAGAAGACATCAGCATCCGCTGGCGTGAGTACACGGTCTATGATTTCGATGACCTCGGTTTCCGCTTCATTCTTGCGAATGTACACATAGAGGCGGAAGGACCGACCAATCTGACACTGGATCATTTCCGTACGGAGGAAGGCATTGTACTGAATGACACGGCTTCCTATGTCGATGCGCTGGAGGAAAAGAGCCTGTATCTCGGCAGGCAGAATGTTTCCTTCAGCCTGGTCAGCAGAGAACCGAGCTATACCGCAGTGATCTTTATCCCGGTCAAGGATGCGGAACGCACCTCACTGACGGTCAGCTGCAATATCGGCAGTACCCGGGATATGAAGTTCCAGTTGGTGAATGCGCAGGGAAAGCGGGAGCAGCTGGAATACCGGGCGGATGATGTCATTACGGACGGAGATACCTATATGATGCGTGTCTCTGCCGCCTACGATATCACCGGGCAGCCGCTTTACAGGACAGTGAACGGAACGGATACAGACTATCCTTTGGCAAGTACGACCAAGGTCTATGCGTTCAAGGTGGAGGCTGTTTCTCTGTGGGGTGATGAAGTTGTCATTGAAAGCGCGGAATACATTCCCAGCACCACCGGTGAAGTATTCACCGCCTTATCATCCGATATCCATTCTCTGAAGTATGACAATATTCTGGGACGGTCGGTTACAGAGAATGATATGGGATATCTCTTCTTCTATGCCTACGATCCGGACGATCATCCGGTGACCTATCATGGTGTTCTGAAGCTGAAGGTCCGCGGTTCCCAGCGGAGCATCAGCATCAATGTGGATCTGAACTAGAAAGGGGCTGCGATGAACAGAATCAGAAAACTTCTGCTGTCTCTGGCTGTTGCGGCAGCCTCGCTGTTTGCTGTGAGGCAGGGAACGGTCCCTGCAGAGGCCAAAACATACTACGATCTGTATCCCATGTCCTGCTCAGCCTATGAAGTGGATTATGTGACGGGAAACGGCACCTTCGCCAAGGTCGGCTGCTACAACGATCTCGGTGCAGCGAAGACCGCGATGTTCAGTGTGGGGGATGACGGTGTCATCCGCCACAAAGAAAGCTTCAGCCCTACGAAGATCATTATGATGACTTCCGGTGTGGTCTATTCCTATCCGCAGCGCAGCAAATCCAATACCGGTACAATCTACCAGTACATGGAGAACATCTACGACCGCAAGACGACCTACGTCACCGTCCACAGGGAAATGGCCTATGAGGGCACCTATACGTACAACGGAGACGGTACCGGGTGGGTCAGGGTCATGATCAGCGGATTCGACGGATATATGAACCTGAAGGATATGGATCTTGTTCCGATGCGCTTCATTACGGACAATCTGCCTCTGTACCTGGGCGGAAACTCTACGTACGACGGTGAAGAACCTTTCAGCATGCATGTGATCCAGGGATACTACCGGGTGGAAGAGAACGGGAACTACCTGGATCTGGTCTATTACTGTTCACCGGGCTGGTCCAGGGATTCCTGGCCGATCCAGTGGAAGTTCGTGGTCGGCAAGGCAGCGGACTGGATGATGAAGGGAGCAACGTACTTCTCCAATGATGGCTATACGTTCTTCAATGACCGGAAGTGCACGGACCAGGCCGGAGTGTACTACAACTACTACCAGTTTGTACCGCTCCGGACACGTTCCACCATTTCCGCAGATACCTACAACCGTTTCCTGAGCGCCAAGGGGATTGATTCTTCCTCCAGACTCTGGGATACCGGTGAATACTTCCTGGAAGGACAGGACAAGTACGGCATGAACGCAATGCTGGTGTTTGCGCTGGCCTGCCTTGAGTCCGCCTACGGTACCAGTGACTATGCAATGAACCGGAACAATCTGTTCGGCTGGACAGCCTATGATTCCGATCCGAACAGTGCAAGCTGGTTCCCTTCGGTAAAGCAGGCGATCATGGAGCAGATGGGCATCAATCTGCGCAGTTTTGTCAACATCAAGGACTGGCGCTATTTCGGATCGCATCTCGGCAACAAAGGTTCCGGCATCAATGTCAAATATGCCGGTGACAATTACTGGGGCATGAAGATCGCCGCAATCGCCTATGAATTCGATAAGTTTGCCAATGACTATGACGGGAATCTGACGGACTGGGACAGTGCGGCTGCCGGTATTATCAAAGACAACGAAATGACCAGCATCTGCACGGAAATCAACGGTCCGGAACTGTACTTCACCAGATACGGTCCGACATATCAGATGAATCATACGGTTGCGATTGTTTCGGAGGCGGACGGCTGGTATGAAGTACAGTCGACCAGTTATCTGAGCGGCACATCGGTAGCGGATGTCAAGAATACCGGACTGCTCGCGTGGGACTGGCAGAACTATACAGGCTGGATCAGTGCGGACAAGATCACCCGGACCAATACAACCGTACCGGTCAAAAAGGGCACTGTTCCGACCGGTGACCCTGTACTTCGCTTTGATGCTCTGACGATGAACGGAACCCGGCTGAGCATCCGCGGCAAAGCCTATACACCGGGCATCTACGTGACGGAAGACAATACGGTGCAGCAGGTACTGAAGGTCCAGGATATGAACTTCATGGATGCTGCAGAGCAGATACTGGCATCGTCGGTACTGAACAACGATGAAGTCAGCTTCAACGGTTCCATCGATGCTGCTGCACTGCCGGAAGGAAACTACTTCCTGATGTTTACATCCGGATATGCACTCTATCCGCAGTACGCACAGGCATCATATGTGAATACGGAAGAACTGCCGGCAGAGACCGTACAGCAAGGACGTGTCTATTCCTTTGAAAGGAACGGAGATGCCGTGATGCTGAAGATCCGTGCCGTGGACTGCGGCAGCAATGCGCACTATGATGAGCTGAGCGATGCCTGTACGTGCAATGAAGGCTTCCAGGATTATGCCGAAAACAAAGGCTGTACGGTTGTCCTGCAGTCACCGGAGCCGGCGCAGAGCCGGGTCATGCAGTCTGTGGAGAGTGTAGAAACAACGGACGACGGAAAGGTGAACATAAGCGGTGTTGCCTACTTCGACCAGGTCAATGCGCCTGCAGGCGGAGATGCAGTCATCACACTGCTGCTGGTGGATATGGAAAGCGGCCAGGAGACTGCGCTGGAGACAGTTACCCTGGATCTGGAGGCACCGATTGATTTCCATGATGGATATGATTATACCCGGGCCGGCTATACGGCTGTGATCGATCCTGCAGCAGTGCCGGAAGGCAATTACTATCTGCGCGTACGGGTGCAGAACGGCGACTATGATGCGACGCACCTGGTCATTTCCAATAAAGAATCCATGGACCAGGAGGAGATGGAACTGGAGGGTCTGAAGTTCCGCTTCTACGCAAGTCCGATGTCCAATTTCCGTCTGGAAGTGTCCAAGGAAGTCAGCGGCCTGGACCGCAGCCTGATCAGAAAACCGACCAGAAAGGCTTCTGTCTATGCAGAAGAAGAGATCCGGATCAGTGAAGATGCAATACTGTATGTCAAGGGCAGCGCATTCATTGCGAATACCTACATCAACGAAGAGAATCATCCGGAATACACGATGATTCTGGAGGATGAAGCAGGAACACTGCGCACCTATACAGCCCAGAATGATGGATGCGTCTTTGACTACGCAGCCATGCGGAATTCAAAGTTCACCATTATGGATTCCTGCTTTGCGGCTGAAGCAGACCTGCGTGATCTGCCGAGCGGTACCTACCGGCTTCTGCTGGATCTGAAGACAGACGAAGCCAGGGATATCTTCAGCCTTTACAACTACCGTCCGATTGATGTCAGCACAGTCACCTATGAAAACAGATCGTATACCATCATACGGTCAAAGGTTCATGACCGGTATCTTCTGATCATCCAGGACGTATGATGAACAAGTGCGGGAAGCAGTCTTCCTGCACATCTGCTTTATATTCATGTACTATGCAGCAGAACAATGTCACATTCAGAATAAAGCTCGCCGGTGTACCTGCGGAAATCCGGTGCAGACAGGAAGAAACCCGTACTTTTCTGCATGACTGGCTGACAGAAGAAGAACCGGAATTCATCTGTGAGGTCACGGATGACAGAATCGACATGGTCCGCAGCAATCTGAAGGCAGAGGACAGGAAGCACGGAGCAGTGAGGGAATACAGCCTGCGTTATCTGGAGAACAACGCGGTCCATGCAATCCTTGCAGAGAAACTGGTGGACTACGGTGTGCTTCTGACGCATGGATCGGCCATCTGTGTCGACGGACGTGCCTACATCTTCACTGCAAAGAGCGGTACCGGCAAGAGTACCCATGCGGGATTGTGGAGGGAACTGTTCAAAGAACGGGCCTTTATGATCAATGATGATAAACCGCTGCTGAAAGTCGGGGATACCGGAGTCATGGTCTACGGTACACCGTGGAACGGCAAGCATGGTCTCGGCAGGAATGCCTGCGCTCCGCTGGAAGCGATTGCGTATCTGAACAGAGCACAGAACAACCGCGCAGAACGCATGAGTGCTGCAGAAGCCTATCCTGTCCTTGTACAGCAGTCCTATTCATCAAAGGATGCAGGGACTCTGAGGAAAATCCTGGATATGGAGAAACGGATTATACAGACTGTACCGTTCTACCGCTTGTGGTGTAATATGGAACCGGAAGCTGCCTGTACCGCATGGAATGCCATGAACAGTGCAAAGAACGCTTCTGTATGAAAGGAAAAATGACAGACGCTGATGCGGTATGCTGTACATGCCGCATCATTGTTTACAGGGAAAGAATATGAAACTGAAACCGGAATACATAGCGCAGAACATTGACGGTACACAGTTCCTCGTATCCGTCGCACAGGATGGATTCAGCGGAATCATCCGTTCCAATCCGACAGCTGCTTTCATTGTGGATATGCTCAAGGAGCCGGTGACACAGGAGGAAATCGTTGACGCGATGTGCACCCGGTATGAAGCGGACAGGGACATGATTGCCGGGGATGTAGCGCGGGTTCTGGGCATCCTGCGCAGAATCGGCGCACTGGAAGAATAAATGACCTTTGAAGAGATTCTTGAGAAGGACGGTCGTCTCGTCTACAGATTCCGGGGTGTCAGCATGAAGCCGATGCTGTACCAGAACAGGGATCTTGTAGTCATTGAAAAGGTCAAGGAACGCCTGAAGAAGGGTGATGTCGTTCTTTACCGGAGAGGGAAGGATTATGTCCTGCACCGGATTGTACGTGTCAGCGGAGATGGATATGTAATCCGCGGTGACAATACATATGCCAATGAGACGGGGATCACCGATGATGATATCGTGGGTGTTCTTACGTCTTTTGTGCGCAACGGAAAGACCATCCGTACGGATGATGCCCGGTATCTGCGCTATGTTCATTTCTGGAATGCTGTATATCCGCTCAGAATACCTGCTGTACGGATGTACAGAGCCTTGAAAAGCGCTGCAGGAAAGAGGAAGAGATGACGGACGGGAAAGAATACGGCAGGAATGAGAAAGACCTCGTATACTTGCTGAAATGCGCTTTGAACGAGATTCCGGCAGACGTGCAGCGGGTCAGCGGGATGGATCTGGATGCAGTGTATGATGCTGCGAAGAAGCACATGGTCAGTGCAGCGGCTGCTTTTGCCTTGGAAAGTGCAGGCATCAGGAACCCGCAGTTCAGCGCAGCCATGGCCGCATCCATCCGGAAAACGATTGCCTACGACTACGAGAGAAAGCGGATCATCGAGGCCTTTACAGCACAGGGCATCCGGTACATGCTTCTGAAAGGATGTGTGCTCCAGTCCTACTATCCCAGGTACGGGATGCGCGAAATGATCGACAACGATATACTCGTCGATGCATCGCGGATGGACGATATACAGAAGATCATGCAGGATCTTGGCTATGAACCGGAGCAGACGGGATTGTGGAAGAGCATCGATGTATCGTATACAAAAAAGCCGTTCTTCCACTTTGAAATGCATACCTCGCTGTTCGAGAAGGATATCAGCCGTTCTGTTTATGAATACTATGAACACATATGGGACAGACTGAAGGCAGACGGCTGCATGTACAGCTTCCCGGATGAAGACTTCTACTGCTACCTGTGTGCGCATGACTACAAGCACTACAGTACAACAGGAATCGACCTGCGCTCTGTCATGGACATCTATGTCTTCTTCAGAAAAAAGGACAAGCTTGATATTCCCCGCATTGAGGGAGAACTGCAGAAGACAGGCATTCTGTCCTACGAGCAGAAAATGCGCCGTCTGGCATTCAGCCTGTTCGGCGAGGAAGAAATGACCCGGGAGAGTGAAACGCTTCTCGGGGAAATCCTGTCTTCAGCAACGAAGACACGTACACAGAACCGGATTGAAAAACATGTCGATGAACAAGGCAAACTGGTCTATACGCTTCATCGGATTTTTCTGCCTATGGAATCGATCAGAACGCATTATCCATTGTTCTATGAACACAAAGCGCTTCTGGTCTTCCTGCCGGTATACCGGCTGTGGCGGGGCGCAACGAAGAGGCGCAGTGTTCTGAAGGAAGAACTCAGCGCACTGTTCAAGGGAACCAGGAAAGGGTGAAGAAAGGAGAGCTATGCCGTTTCAGGTTGTTAGGAACGATATCGTAAGAGTAAAAGCAGACGCTATCGTCAATACTGCCAATCCGCAGGTGCGGGTAGGACCCGGCGTGGATTCTGCAATCTATGAAGCAGCCGGCAGGGAGAGGCTCCTTGCCGAGCGGGAGAAGATCGGTGTACTGCAGCCCGGAGAAGCTGCGGTAACGCCTGCTTTTGATCTGGATGCCGAATATATCATTCATGTCAGCGGACCGCACTGGCAGGGCGGAAACCGGGGAGAGAAGGAAATCCTGCGCAGGTGCTATGACAAGGCACTGGCATTGGCTGCAGAAAAAGGGTGTACATCCATTGCTTTTCCCCTGATGGCTTCCGGTGCCTATGGTTTTCCGCATGAAACAGCGCTGCGGATTGCTGTCAGCGCGTTCACCGATTTCCTGATGGAACATGAGATGGATATCATCCTGGCAGTATTCAAGGATGAATCGTACCGGATCTCCGGCCGTCTTTTCAGCAATGTAGAAAGCTTCATCGACGAAGACTATGTTGACCGGGCGGAGATGATGGAAGGCGTCCGTCCATCCATGCACAGACGGGAACGCCGCTGCAGCACAATGAACGCCAAGGAATCCTATGCCGGCAGTGAGATGATGGAACCCATCGCTCCATCATTTACGTATTCATCCCTGGAGAATGAACTGAAGAGAATCTACAAGGATTCATTCGACAAGCATCTTCGGACAATGATCAAGGAAAGAAACCTGAAGAACGCAGAAATCTATACCGCTGCCAACATATCCAAGCAGTACTTCTCCAAACTGCTGAAAGGGCAGGTCAATCCTTCAAAGGAGAAGATGCTGGCGCTGGCGGTCGGCCTTCGCCTTACACCGGAGGAAGCGGAGGATTTCCTCGGTCTGGCCGGGTACGCGTTCTCGCCGATCTCCCAGACGGATATGGTTGTCAGACATTTTCTGCAGAAGAGGGAGTACAGTGTGATGAAGATCGATCTTGTTCTGTACGACTTCGGTCTGGAAGCGCTGTCCGGTCCGATGGCATAAACAATATCAGGTCGCCTGCGGGTTGACCTTTTTCTTTTTCCTTTTGTCTATCATGACAGTGGAAAGGAAAAAGGAGGTAAACCTGATGAACAAAGAATATACAGAAATCGTCTACATTCTCGACAGAAGCGGATCCATGGGAGGACTGGAAGCGGACACCATCGGGGGATTCAATGCCATGATGGAAAAGCAGAAGAAGAGCGGAGAGAACGCTGTGGTTTCAACTGTTCTGTTCGATGACAGGGCAGAGGTGCTGCACGACCGCATCCCTGTCCAGGAGGTCCCGCAGATGACCGGAAAGGAATACTGGGTCCGGGGCTGTACAGCATTGCTGGATGCCGTCGGCGGATCCATCCGGCACATCGGAAACGTCCACAAGTACGCACGCAAGGAGGATGTACCGGCCAAGACACTGTTCGTAATCGCAACCGATGGTATGGAGAATGCCAGCAGAAACTATACGTACGCACAGGTAAAGAGGATGATTGAGCGCCAGCAGGAGAAATACGGCTGGGAGTTCATCTTCATCGGTGCGAACATCGATGCTTACGCAGAGTCTGCACGGATGGGCATCCGCAGGGACAGGACAGTGAACTATGTCCATGATCCGATCGGTACAGCAAACGTATTTGCAGGAGCCGCAAAGGCAACAATCGCTGTCATGAAGGCGAAGACCACTGCAGAAGCGGAAATGATGCTCAATGAGAGCGGATGGGACACAGAGATCAATAGAGACTACAAGGAAAGGGGGAATCACTGATATGGCAGTCAAAGGAGCAGTGCTCGGGGATATTCTCGGTGCCCAGTATGAATTCAGCAGGCCGTATGATCTGGACTGGAAAAATGTACCGTTGATCAAGAAAGACAGGGCAGGCTTCACGGATGATACTGTGATGACCCTGGCGGTCAAGAAGGCTTTGCTGGAAGGCAGGGATCTGGTGCAGACAATGCTGGAAGTAGGCCGCAGATATCCGGGCTGTGGATACGGCGGGCGCTTCTACGGCTGGATCAACGGCAGCCGGCAGGAACCCTACGGCAGCTGGGGAAACGGTTCTGCCATGCGGGTATCCTTTGTGGGTGAATACTACGATGACTATGTGGAGATGCAGCAGAAGGCGGCAGAAACAGCTGCTGTATCCCACAATCATCCGGAAGGCATCAAAGGTGCGGTCGTGACGGCATCCTGCATCTGGATGGCGAAGCACGGCAGGACAAAGCAGGAGATCTACAACTATGTTCTCGAGCAGTATCCAGGTGATCGGTATCCCTACAGCATCGATCACAGCCTGGAGGAGCTGCGGAAAACCTATCGCTGGACGGAGAAGTGCAGTGACACGGTGGCACCGGCAATGCGGTGCTTCCTGGAGAGCACGGACTATGAATCATTCATCCGGAATGTTTACAGCCTGCGGTGCGACAGTGACACCTTCGGAGCAGTTGCCGGCGGGGTGGCAGAAGAATTCTACGGAGGGTTCGGCAGCATCGACGCTGAAAAGATCCTGCAGGACTACCTGACAATCGATCTGTACACGATACTGGCGGCATAAGAAAAGGCACGGAATCATCCGTGCCTTCGTTTTGACTATCAGTTGGTTTCACCTTCGAAGATCTCGAACGCGATCAGTGTGGTTTTGTCGATTACTGCACCGTTGGGCGGCGGAGTGATGGATTTAATGCCCGTCATATTGCTGTATTCGGTATCACCGCCGGTCGGGATCGTGGTAAAGCTGAGATTGTAGAATCCGGCATTGTTGTAGATCTGCGTCAGCGAAGAAATGATCGAAGACGCACTGCTTGCGTTGTCGTACAGTCCGAGCGGGAAATTGGGCAGAGCAGCCGTCTCCACCGGCTTCGGCCCGTCAGACAGGCTGATGATGATCTGCGTACCGGGCGCCCGCTTCTCACCGCCGGCTACGGACTGTGCAAAGACAATGTTTGCCTGATGATCATTGCTGTAGCCGATGTTGTTCTGGGATACTGCAAACCCGGCGTTCCTCAATGTCTGTTCTGCCGCGGCTGCGTCCATGCCGATGACGTTGGGCACTGCGGCAACCTTCCCTGAGGAAACCGTGACCGTGATCGTTTTGCCTGAAGCGGAACCGCTTATGATCGTTCCGCTGTCGTAGGTTTCACTGTCTGCGTAGGAAGCGGTCAATGTCCATCCGGCACCGGATTTGTTGGCATTGTTGATGGCGTTCTGCAGTGAACTGAAAGGTGCACCCGCCGCGTACAGGGCAGCGTCGGGTGTATAGCTTCCCAGTGACAGCACATAGTCGATGGCTGTGTTGGCTTCGAAGGTGCCTGTGGTGTTCGAGATCAATGATCCTGCTGCGACACTGTCGCTGTACTGACGGGAAGCAGTGCCCTGCCTCATGGGCAGGGAAGCCAGGTAGGAGAGGAATTCTCCTTCCGGCACGCCTGCTTTGCTGTCAACAGCGATCTTTTTGGCAGAAGCGACCGTTGCTTTGACCGTAGTGCCCGGAGCGACAGAACCGGAAGCGCTCTGGCTTATGATCGTTCCGGGTGTATAATCATTCGTTTCCTGCACAGCAGTCTCCAGCTTCAGTCCGGCAGATCCACTGTAGGCAGCGTTCAATGAGTTGATGTAGGCCTGGAAGGAATCCAGCGTCTTCCCCGTATAGTCGTTGACCGTAACATAGCCGATGGACAGGACGAAGGTGACAGTATCTCCTTCGCTCAGGGTGCCTGAAGAAGGATTCTGCGACATGATGGTGCCTTCCGCAGCGGCAGCGGAATACTGCTCGCTGTAGATCGCCTTCAGACCATTGTCCCGGATCCAGGCGTCCGCTTCCGCCTTGGTCTTTCCGGCGAACGAGGCAACTGCTATGGCTTTGCCGGAAGACAGTGTAACCGTCACGGATCCGCCGGAAGCAATCTTCGTCCCGGCAGCCGGGTTCTGGGAGACCACCTTGCCTTTTTCGACCGTATCACTCGGTGCCGTACGGAAGTAGACGGTCACCCGGTTGGCTGATGCCCAGGCCTGGATGTTCGTCCTGCTGTAGGAGGAGAAGTCGGGCACTGTGGTCTCCACTGTCTGCTGTCCGTCTCCTGATCCGAGTGAAATACGGACAGAGATTTCATCGTTGCGGTGGAATTCCGTGCCTTCTTCAACAATTCCGATGAAGCGGTTCTTTTCGGTCTTTGGATCTTCTTCGTAGATATAGTAGACATTCACGAATCCGTTCCTGCTGAACCAGTCGTCGATTTCTTCCTGGGTCATACCGGAGAAATCAGACAGGGTAATCATCAGTTCGGGATCCTTGCCGTTTGATACAGAAAAGACCAGGACATCATCCTTCTTCAGTTCTGTATCAGGCGCTATGCTCTGGTCGAGAATGATGTTCTCTTCGACTTCTTCATCATAGTAAAGGTTGAATTCCATCTGACTGCGGGGGATGCTGTTCTGTTCCGCCCAGGCCATGACATCATCACGGCTGCGGCCGGTGAAATCCTCCATCAGTACCGGGTTCCGGTTCATTTTCCGGAGATATATGCCGCCGGCAGCTGTTGCGGCGAACAGCAGGACGGCGACGATCAGCAGGGTGATTGTCCTGCGGTTTTTCCAGTCTACACTCATACAGTTTCTGACCTCACCCGTCCATTATAGCATGCAGTAAAAGAATCTGCTTCCCGGCAGATTCAGTGTACTTTCTCTCTCTTTTTCCGTACTTCCTCGATGCTCAGCAGGTAAGGAACACCATGGTAGAGTTCGATGAGCTTCTGGCGGTCCTTGTCCAGTGTATCCTTCTGGGCAGGGATGATGCGGATCCAGCAGTTCATGCCTGCCTGGATGTCGTCATATACCCTGGAAAGAAGCCTGTCATTGAGGATGTGGTGGATCTCCCGCCTGACAGTCGGACTGCCGCCTACATAGGCATGTTCGTACGCAGAGGGATCGGTTCCATGTGCAGCAAGGATGACATAGTTTCCGCTTTCATCGTCCTTGTCCTGCCATGCGGCTTCGAAATCCTGCGCGGACATCCAGTCCTCGGGACGGAAGCTGAGCCGGCTGACGCTCATGCGGTAAGCAACGAATACCGCTATGGCAGCTATGGCAGACACAGCACAGCCGGGCAGTGGAAGGAACCAGGACAGGGCAGCCAAGGCGGCCATCAGGATGCCGCAGAGGATCCGGTTTCTGACCGGGTGGAAACCTGTTGCGAACAGGTAGAGGATCAGACCGAGCGCGGCAAACGCTATCCCGGCCCAGGTAAACATACGGTTGTACATCAGTTCATTCATGCCACAATCATAGCACTGATTCCAGGGGATTTCCTGCATTATTGCGTATGAAGTGGATGGAGGTACGCAAAAATGGCAACGAAGCTAAAAAACATGCCGGAGGAAAACCGTCCGCGGGAGAGAGGTATGAAATACGGCCCGGAGAACCTTACTACCAGGGAACTGCTGGCCTTACTGATCCGCTGCGGTACAAGAGGACAGTCCGCGCTGGAGACAGCGGACAAACTGCTGAAGGCAGCCGGTGATCTCAATGGGATTGCCCGCATGCCGATGGAAGCCATCAGCGGCATCCGCGGTCTGTCCATGACCAAAGCGCTTGAACTGAAAAGCTGCTTTGAACTGTCCAGACGGATGATGTACGAAGACGTCAGCCGCGGAGATCCCATCCAGGACCCCGAGGCATTGGAAATGTGGCTGAGAAGCCGTATGGGCACTCTGCATCAGGAGGAGTTCATGGTGGTGTTTCTGGACTATGCGCACCATGTGATTGCGGCGGAAACACTCTTTATCGGCACTGCCAGTGCCTCTCTGGTCTCTTCCAGGGAAATCTACCAAAGAGCGCTGGAACGCCGGGCATCCTTCATCATGCTCGCGCACAATCATCCCAGCGGCAGTCTGGAGCCCAGTGAAGCGGACCTGCGGCTGACCAGGCATGTAATGGAAGCGGGGCTTACCATGGATGTTCCGGTCCTGGATCATCTGATCATATCGGATACCGGCTGCCTGAGCATGCGCAGAGAGGGATATCTTGAGGAATGTATGACGAAACAGTATGACTGATGGTAAAATAGTCTGGTAACAGAACAGGGCGGGTGATGCGTTCCATGAAACGTTTGAAGAAACTGGCTTTGAGCATGCTGTCGGTCATGATTCTCTGCGGCTGCAGTACGGTAAAAACGAAAGCGGCCTATACAGTCTATCCGATCGGCTATATCATAGAGCGTTTGAGCGGGGGGACGGTGGAAGCCGTATCCATCCAGGAGGACAGCATGGTGCAGCGTGCACAGATCCGGGAGAACTACCAGGATATTCTTGCGGACAGTGCAATGCTTTTCTATATCGGCCAGCTTGAGCCGTACATGCAGGTATATGCCAATGAAATCAATGAAGCAGCGGACGCAAAGACCGACCTGTCCATTCTGAACGCAGTCTATGATTTCAAGCGCTATACACCGGTCATTGCGGGCAACGACCTGACATTTATGGAAGGGCCGTATTACAAGGATCCGGCTTTTGATCTGGTGGATACGGATGTAAAGGACCTTTATCTGTGGATCGACCCGATCGCCATGCTCAGTATGTCCAAGGATATCCTCAGCTGGATGAAGACGCAGTATCCGGACAATGCAGCATCATTTGATGCCAACATGGAGAAGCTGGAAACCGACCTGATCAACCTGGACGCGCAGTATCAGGCATTGGCGACCAAGATCATCAATGAGCATCGTTCTGTGAAGTTCGTGACCATGACTGCGGGATTCGGCAACTGGCAGAAGACCTACGGATTCGAAGTCTATCCTGTCGTCCTTTCCAAGTACGGCGTCCTGCCGGATGAAGAACAGCTGAACGTAATCCGCCAGCGGATCCTGGAGGACGACGTACGCTACATTGTCTATGAGCCGAATATGCCGGCAGACATGGTCACGCTGTTCAATGAACTGGAGGACGGTCTGGGTCTGACACGGGTGGAGATGTCCAATCTGTCCAGCCTGACGGATGCGGATAAAGCAGCCGGAAAAGACTATCTTTCGATCATGTATGAGAATCTTGCGGTTCTGGAAACCATGAGCCGCAACCGTACGGAGTAGGAGGTTCCTTATGAAGAAACTGCTGCTGGTGGATGGATACAGTATGCTGTTCCGCGCCTACTACGCTACAGCATACGGCAGACCGATGACGACTTCCGGAGGCATTCCGACCAATGCTGTGTTCGGCTTTGCCAACATGATGCAGAAAGCGCTTGATACCATACAGCCTGACAGTGTACTGGTGGCTTTTGATGCGGGAAAGCATACTTTCCGGCATGAAATCTACAGTGACTACAAGGGCGGCAGAAAGCCGGCACCGGAGGATCTGGTGCCGCAGTTCAGCATGGTGCGGGATTATCTCGACGGCTACGGGATCCGCTGGGTGGAGCTGGAAAGCATTGAAGCGGATGATCTGATCGGTACGCTGTCAAAGGAAGCAGAAGACTACGAAACAACGATTCTGACGAGCGATCATGATCTGCTGCAGCTGATCGATGAAAGTACGGATGTACTGCTCATGAAGAAAGGCCTGACAGAGATGGACCGTATGACGGTCAAAGCCCTGCAGGAACAGATGGGCATCCGTCCGTCCCAGATCATCGACCTGAAAGGTCTGATGGGCGACAGCAGCGATAACATTCCGGGCATTCCCGGCGTCGGTGAAAAGACGGCGCTCAAGCTTCTTGGACAGTACGATACCGTGGAAGGTGTGCTTGCTCATCAGGATGAGATCAAGGGAGCGCTCGGCAATAAGGTCCGTGAAGGCGCGGATTCCGCCCGTATGAGCAAGCTGCTGGCGACCATCAAAAGGGATGTGTCACTGGATTTCACGGCGGATGACTGTGCGTTCCGGCCGGATTATGCATCCCTTGTCCGCTTTCTGAAGAGCCTGGATATGAATACCCTGGCGGGCAAATATGAAGAACTGGCACAGGAAAGCAGTACAGCAGCGGATCCTGCCGCAAAGTATGAACGGGTCCGGACGGTTCCGGCGTATTTCCTGAACGATGGCTGTACGGTATTTGTGGACGGTTCGCAGGAGATGTATATGAAGGCGGAGGTCTACGGACTCGCTCTGTGCAGGGAGGACCGCTGTGTCTACATTCCGCTGGAAGATGCGCTTCAGGACGCCGGACTGTGCACTTGGCTGGCAGATGGCTCACAGCACAGGACAGGCTATGACGTCAAGCGCAGCCTGCATCTGCTGAAGCGGGCAGGGCTGGAGGTCTTCTTCAGCGATGATGCGATGATCATGGCCTCTCTGGCGGATTCCACACTGACCAGTACCGACAAGATCATGGACAATTACGGTCTGCGGACCCGGCTGAGCTATGAGGATGTCTACGGCAGACCGTCGCGTCCGAAGATGCCGGACCTGCAGGAACAGACAGAATATGCCTGCGAAAGCGCGCTGAATGTACAGACGCTTGCCGGCCGTGCCTTCAGGACCATTGAAGAAGAAGGCATGATTGACCTCTACCGGAACATTGAAATGCCGCTGACATTCATCCTTTGCCGTATGGAAGAGGAAGGCATCCGGTGCGATGCCGGTGTCCTTGGCAGCATAGCGGCGCAGATGAAGCAGGAGATGGACGCGGAACAGGCAGCCGTCTTCGAGATTTCCGGCAAAGAATTCAACATCAATTCCCCGAAGCAGCTGAGTGAAGTGCTCTACGACGATCTTGGCCTGCCCAGCGGGAAGAAGCGCAGTACGGCTGCGGATGTGCTGGAAAAGCTGAACGGTGTGCATCCCGTCATCAGCCATATTCTGAAATACCGCAAGCTGCAGAAGATCTACAGTACCTATGCAGAAGGCCTGCAGAAGTATATCTTCCGTGACGGGCGGATCCACACGGTATACAACCAGTGCGCTACGCAGACCGGACGTCTTTCCAGTTCGGAACCCAACCTGCAGAACATCAGTGTCCGGGATGAACAGGGAAGGATGATCCGCAAAGCGTTCCTGCCGAGCGAGGGGTGTGTACTGATTTCCAGTGACTACCACCAGATTGAACTGCGGATGCTGGCGCATATGGCGGACGAACAGAGCCTGATCGACGCTTTCAATTCCGGCATTGATATCCATACCAAGACAGCGATGGATGTATTCAACGTCACGGAAGCAGAAGTGGACGGGCAGATGCGCAGAAGGGCGAAGACAGTCAATTTCGGCATTGTCTACGGCATCAGTGACTTCGGCCTGGCGGAACAGCTGGGCATCTCCCGCAAGGAAGCCGCGGATTTCATCGAACAGTATTATAGAAGCTATCCCGGGATCCGTTCCTATATGCAGCAGGTAGTCCGGGACTGTGAAAAGAACGGCTATGTCACGACGCTGTGCGGCAGAAGAAGGGATATTCCGGAAATCCATGACAAGAACCGGATGATCCGGGAATTCGGCAAGCGTGCGGCAATGAACGCACCGATCCAGGGATCTGCAGCGGATCTGATCAAGATAGCAATGATCAATATCGACCGTTCCATGAAGCAGGCAGGCATGAAATCGCGGATGATCCTGCAGGTGCATGATGAACTGATCTTCGATGTATTCGAGGACGAGACGGAAGAGATGAAGAAACTCATCGAAGAAGGCATGGTTTCAGCGATGAAGCTCAAGGTTCCGCTGACTGTAGAATGTTCCGTGGGACAGAACTGGTATGAGGCAAAGTAATGCCTGAACTGCCGGAAGTCGAGACGGTGCTGCGTACGCTGGAACAGCGGATTGCCGGACTGCGGATCGTTGATGTACAGGTTCTGTACAATAAGCTGATAGAGGGGGATCCCCGGGAATTCTGCCGTGCTCTGACAGGACAGACATTCCGCAGGTTCTGCCGCAGAGGAAAATACCTGCTCTTCGGCATGGATGATGTATGGTTTGTTTCCCATCTCAGAATGGAGGGGAAATACTTCATCCAGAGGCCCGAAGAGCCTTTGATCAAACATACGCATGCGGTCTTTACGCTGTCCGACGGCAATACACTGCGCTACAATGATGTGCGTAAATTCGGCCGGATGAAGCTGTATCCCGTAGATACGGATTTCAGGGATTTCCACGGACTCGGTCCGGAACCGTTCAGCGAGGAGTTCAGTACAGCGTATGCTGTGGAACAGCTGCAGAAACGCCGGGAACCCATTAAATCAGTCCTGCTGGACCAGTCTTTTGCGGCAGGGATCGGGAATATCTACGCTGATGAGATCCTCGCAGCAGCCCATATCCTGCCCATGCGCAGAGCCTGTGATCTGGAAACGGAAGAGATCAACCACATCGTCGAACAGGCCGGGATTGTCCTGAAACAGGCTGTAGAAGCCGGCGGCACAACCATACGCAGCTATACCTCCAGCCTTGGTGTCACAGGACTCTTCCAATTGCAGTGCCTGGTGCATGCCCGGAAGACCTGTGCAGTGTGCGGCGGAGAAGTCAGACGGATCCGCCTGGGCGGCAGGAGCAGCTATTACTGCGAACATTGTCAGAGGTAATGATATGAGAACAGCCATCACAGGCACCATCGGTGCCGGAAAGTCAACTGTATCCGGAATGTTCCGTTCCATGGGATTCCCGGTCTTTGACGCGGATGTCTGTACACACAGCTGCCTGCGTATGCCGCATCCGTGCTGCCGGGAAGTGCTGGATGCGTTCGGAGAGGATCTTCTGCAGGAAGACGGTACGGTTGACCGGGCAAAGCTCGGTGCGTTGATTTTCGCAGATGAACAGCAGCGTCTGAAGCTCAACAGTATCGTTCACCCGCATGTGCTGCGGGAAATGCTGTCATGGATGGATGAACAGGAGTCTCCGCTGGTATTCTCTGAAGTCGCACTTCTCTTTGAAGCCGGATGGGAAGTCTATTTTGACGAAACCATCGTTGTGACCTGTACGGTAGAGACAGCAGTACGGCGGATGGTGGAATACCGCGGCTATACCGAAGAGAACGCCCTTATGCGCATACGCTCCCAGGTGGACCGGAGAGAACAGATCCGCAGGGGAGACACCATCTTCCGCAATGATGGTACACTGGAACAGCTGTATGATGCTGTAAAGAAATGGACAGAGGACAGGAGGGAATCATGGAACTGAAAGGCAAGGATGTATACCGCATTCAGCGTCCGGCAGGAATGAGCCAGGAGATGATTGTTTCTCTGTTCAGCCTGTACCAGCCGGTCATCGGCAACAACCCTGTTACGCTGTATATGACGCTGTACAGCGAAGGCCTGCACCAGCGGACGCTGGAAACACATGCCCGGCTTTCTGCGATTGCCGGACTGAGCGTGGAGGAAATCGAAAGAGCAAGGATCCGTCTGGAGGAGTTCAAACTGGCAGAAACATACATGGAAGAACGGACTGCGAACAACAGCTATATCTATGTGCTGCACGCGCCTTTGCCTGTACAGGCTTTCCTCGATACCGCATGGCTGAAGAATGCGTTTGTTTCCGCAGTGGGTACGAAGCAGGCGGAAATCACCTTTACCAAATACGCATCCGAGTCCCTTTCCTTCCAGAACTACCGGAATGTGACAAGACAGCTGAAGCATCTGCCGCAGGACAGAGAGTACAGTACAGAAGTGGAGTACCGCAGAGTACGGCCCGCGTGGACCTTCAGCCAGGATGATACAGCAATCCGCTTCGACTATGAAGATTTCCTGTCCAAAGTATCCAGGCTGGTGTTCCCGGTTGAACTGCGTACGGAAGAAAACCTGCGGCTGATCGGTCAGCTGGCTACCGTGTACGGCATTTCACCGGACCGGATGATCATCCTGCTCAAAAGCGCCGTAGACCTGGAAACCATGACATTCCATGAGGAAAAGCTTCGCTTCGCGGCAGAGCGGGCAAAAACCGGGACCGCTGAGGCAAAGGATCCCTACGATCTGCCGCCCGTATCCTTCCTGCAGTCCAAGCAGAACGGTGTGCCGGTAGGCATGACAGCCAGAAAGATCCTGGAGAACCTGTATGTAGAGAAGCACTTTGCGCCGGATGTCATCAATATCATGATTGAATACATCCTGCAGCGCTCCAACAACCGTCTCATACCTTCATTCGTTGACAGCATCGCAGATGAGTGGGCGAGGGACGGTGTGGTCAGCCGCGAGGATGCTTTCCGGGAAACAAAGAAACCGGTCAGAAACACACCGGCAAAGAAAAGGGTCCGTCCGGAATATCTCGACAAGCTGGATGAGGAATACACCGAGGACGCAACAGAAGAAGAAAAGCTGCGGATCGAAGAGTTGATGAAGCAGATGGAGGCAGACAGTGGAAAAGTACACACCCGCTGATTACACAGCAGAAACTCAGGAACAGCGTGCTATGGTGCAGGAGCTGAAACAGGAGCCGGAAATCCGGGAGGTGTTTTCAGCGATGCACATTCCCGCTGCCGAACTGGACAGGCATCCGTACCGTCTGAAGCGCTGGCTGGACCGGAAGAAACTGTGCCGGGGATGTACTTCGCTGAAGAGCTGCCGGCAGGCCCAGAGAGGATACGTGGAAGAGCCGGTGTATGATGGAGTGCTGTCCATGGAACTGACACCCTGCCGTTGGCTGCAGGAGAAGCAGCAGAAGGAAGCCCATGCAGTGCATTTTCTGGTGAACGATCTGCCGGGCAATCTGCGGACAGCCGGATTTGCCGATCTGAAGACGGACAGGGAAAGCCGTGCTTATCTGCAGGCGCTGCAGAAGGCAATCACTGCCTTCATGGACCGCAGAAGCCTTTATATCTACGGCAATATGGGTACAGGAAAGACGATGATCGCAGCGTGTGCAGTCAATGATGCTGCGCGCAAAGGCATGAAGACAGCGTTCGTATCCATGCCCAGGCTGTCAGAGCGGATTGCGGCTTCGCTGAGAACAGGGGAGTACCAGACAGAGGTACAGCGGCTGTGCTACGCAGACTTTGCGGTATTCGACGATATCGGCGCAGAGAACGTTACAGACCGTTACCGGGCGGTTCTTCTGAGCATCCTGGACACCAGAATGCAGGAAGGAAGGATGACCTGGTTTACATCCAATGAGGATTTTGCGTCCCTGAAGAATCATTACATACTCAGTATGAACCAGGCGGACATCGGAGATGCAGAACGGATCCTGGAAAGGATCCGGGCCATCGGAGAGCCTCTGGAACTGATCGGCAGGGACAGAAGGAACCTGTATTCTACAGGGAAAGGAGATTTCAAATGACAACCATCAAGTACTGCGGCCATTCCTGCTTTCTGATTACCTGTGACAATGGTTACCGCTATGTACTGGACCCGTATGAGGAAGGATCTGTACCCGGGACGGAGCTGCCGGATCTGGAGGCGGAAGAGGTACTGTGCAGCCATGAGCATGGAGATCATGGAGCAGCGCACCGCGTAAAGCTGAGCGGAAAAGAACTGCTTTCTCCGCTGACGGTATCCTATCTGCTGGTGCCGCATGATGACCGGGGCGGAGCACTGCGCGGGATGAACCGGATCTATATCCTGGAAGGGAACGGGATGAAGATCGCGCATTACGGAGATCTGGGAAGGGATCTGACGGAAGAGGAGACAGAGCGCCT
>JAEEYJ010000112.1 GCA_016291725.1 Solobacterium sp. | reverse complement strand
CTGCGGGGATGCCGGTCTGATGATCCGCTTTGAACAGCGTATATCTCCGGATATACTGCATGCTGTAACCCAGCTGAACAGCAGAATAGCCGGGGCGCATCTGCCGGGCATTCTGGACCGGATTCCTGCCTATGCATCAATACTCGTCTGCTATGATCCGGTGATCATTTCATACGAAGAGCTGAAAAGCAGGATCCTCATGCTCAGCGGTGAGCAGGAGGAAGGAGAATCCGGCATCCAGCGCAGGATAGAGATTCCGGTACTGTACGGGAAGCCGTTCCCGGAAGATCTCGCGCACGTCGCTGAGCATGCCGGCATCAGTGAAGATGAGGTCATCCGCATCCATACAGCCAATGAATACCCGGTGTACATGATCGGGTTCCTGCCGGGATTTCCTTACCTGGGCAATCTGGACGAAAGGATCCATACGCCGCGCAGGAAGACGCCGCGTACGGAAATACCTGCCGGTGCGGTAGGAATCGGCGGAGCGCAGACCGGTGTTTATCCGATCGTATCTCCGGGCGGCTGGCATATTCTGGGGCTCACACCGCTCCGGCTGTATGATCCTTCCGCTGACGAACCGGTCCTGCTCAGAAGCGGAGATCTGATCCGTTTCCGATCCATCGATGAAGATGAGTTCAGACAGATCCAGGACACCGGAGGAAGACTATGCTTGTAGAAGTAAAGCAGGCGGGTGCGCTGACAACCGTGCAGGATCAGGGAAGATACGGCTTCCAGGGCCAGGGCATCCCCGTATCCGGTGTGCTGGATCCTCTCGCCCTGAAAACCGTCAATATCCTGCTGGGCAATGAAGAAAGTCACCCGGTCCTGGAATGCATCGGCATCGGACCGGTGCTGGAATTCTCGGATTCCGTATATTTTGCGGTAAGCGGCGGCGCTTTCCCCGCCTTTCTCAATGAAGAAGAGATTCGTCTGAATACGGTTTACCGGGCGAAGAAAGGCGACCGTCTGAAAGTAACCTACTCTGCGGTGCACCGCAGCTGCTGCATCGGATTTGCGGCAGACTTTGATCTGCTCCCTGTCTACGGCAGCTTCAGTACGGATGTACGAAGCGGAATCGGCGGGGTGGAAGGAAGGAAGCTGAAAAGCGGCGACCGGATTGAACTGAAGAATGTCCGGACAAGGATGCCGGGCCTGAAGAAGAGAACCTGCGCACCGTATCCAGCAAAGGAAGAGATCATCCCCCTGCGGATTCTGGAAGGAGCGGATGCCGGAGCATTCACCGATGACGGAAGGGACACATTCTACGGCAGTATGTATACGGTATCCCTGCAGTCGGACAGAATGGGTTTCCGACTGGAGGGGCCGGCTGTGGACACAGTTGATGGGAACGACATCCTGTCCGCAGGCATTGTCCGCGGCGCGGTGCAGATTACACCCCAGCAGCCGATCCTGATGATGGCGGACCATGCCACAACCGGTGGATATACGGTAATCGGCACCGTGATCACTGCGGATCTGCCGAAGGCTTCCCAGCTGATACCGGGGGACAGGATCCGCTTCTGCAAAACAACAATGGAAGAAGCACAGCAGGCACTCCGGGAACAGACGGAAAAGCTTGCAGAGCTGAAGAAGCGCCTGGAGCCTTCAGGCGTTCTGAAGCTGTTCGCACGATAGGAGGAACGAAAAATGATGATCGATCTCAACAGTGATCTCGGTGAGAGCTACGGCCGTTATATACTCGGCAACGATGAAAAACTGATCCCGCTGATTACTTCAGCGAACGCTGCCTGCGGCTTTCATGCCGGTGATCCTGCGATCATGCGCAGAACGGCGGGAATGATCAAAGAAGCGGGCATCGGTGCCGGAGCCCATCCGGGATTCAATGATCTGCAGGGATTCGGCAGAAGAAACATAGTGCTCTCAAGGGAAGAGCTCTATTCCTGTGTCCTCTACCAGCTGGGTGCGCTGGACGCTTTCCTGCGGGCGGAAGGGGTGCGGATGGTCCATGTCAAACCACATGGTGCAATGTACAACATGGCCGCAAAGGACAGGTCCATGGCAGACACCATCTGTGAAGCGGTTTATGACTACTGCCCGGATCTGGTTGTCCTTGCGCAGGAGAGCGGTGAGCTGTACCGGGCAGCAAAGGCCAGGGGGCTGAGGGCGGCTGCGGAAGTATACGCTGACAGAGCCTACCAGGAGGACGGTACGCTGGTGCCGCGTTCCCTGCCCGGCAGTATGATCGAGGATCCGCAGGAAGCGCTTCACAGGGTCATCCGTATGATCAAGGAAGGAAAGGTAACCACCATCACCGGAAAGGACATTCCGGTCAAAGCAGACTCTGTCTGCGTACATGGTGATGGTGAACATGCACTGGCATTCGTCCGGGCAATCCGGCAGGCCTGTGCAGAGGAAGGAATCACCCTTGCGCCTCTGGCAGAATTCATACAATGAAAAAGCCGGTATGTACCGGCAGTGCTCAACGGGAGTCCGCGAACCAGGTGTTTGCGGTCTTTTTCCGTTCAGGCCTTTTCTTCGGCCCGGCACTGAGACAGAGCCAGGCCTGATGCTGGAGCTCTTCCAGCATTACGGGGGGCATGCGGCGCGTGTCCGCGTCCGGATGCCAGCTGTAGTCGGAATGCCTGTACAGCATGGAGGTATACTCCGTACCATGGTATTCCCAGCGGATTTCAATGCTTTTTTTACGGAAGCGGATCTGTATGATGTTCATAAGAAAACCTCTCTTTCACACAGGTACAGCAAAGTCCTGCTGTCCTGTACTCTGAGAGGTCTTTTCAGATCCATGTACTACTATACTGGTTTTCTGTTTGTTTGCAAGCTCCTATACAAGAATATCGCCGGTTTCCGTATCAATGACACCGATATCGGCCAGTGTGATCGGATCAGCGCATTCCGGGCAGAAACGCGGAATTGCCGGTCCCTCGATCAGCGCACCGCAGGATGCACAACGGATATAGCATACATAGCGCTTTGCGGCGGTATCCGCCGGAGCGGCAGACGGCGTTTCAAAGGACTCTTCCGTGATGGTGCCCGGTCTGATGGTGTTGATGGCTTCATTGGTCAGATCATTGCGCTCCATGAAGGCTTCATCATGCAGTACTTCCGATTCCTTCCTGCCGAAGAGCTCAACACGGATATCCGAATCAAAGTCATCGTTCCGGACAGCCATCTTTACAGCAAAGCTGGATTCATATTCGTATCTGGGCGGGTCATAGGAAACCTTGTTTCCCTGTTCATCCTTGGTGAAGAGTTCATCCGAATCCTCATTGATCTGCTTCTCAATGGAAACAACATCGTCAAAAGAGAAGATGTCCGGATTGGTCCTGCTGAAGTCTGCGCTGCGGGAAATGACGAACTTCCGGCTGCTTTCATCGATCCAGATCTTCTGTGCATCACCATAGCTCTTTGTAATGTTCAGCGCGCTGAGCTTCGCTTTGTTTTTCTCCCGGTAGGCAAGGTGCTCCTTTATGAACGCAAGATTCCGGTGCCTGCGGGAGATGTAGGGGGACAGTCTGGAAGTGCAGTCCTTGCACAGATGTCCGTCTTCCAGCTTCGTTGTGCCCAGAAGGCCCAGCTTGTTTCCGCAGATGTCACAGTATTTCGCATCGAATAATCCCATGAGTGTATCCTCCTGTATCTGTACTCATTGTAGCATGTTCCCGATTCTGGACCGTCAGCGGAACTTCTTTACCGCATCCAGGTGCATACCGATGATCTTCTCTCTGTCAGCGGACAGGGCAATGCGGGCATTGGCCTGGTCCAGCAGATTGGAATTGAAGTTGCATACCGTTTCCCCGCGGGTATGGCGTCCGTTCAGCTCAATGGTTATGACTGCCGGATGCAGTTCCACGCAGCTTTCATCGATGAGCCAGGCAACGGGCAGACTGTCATGCAGTACAGCGCCCGGCCAGCCGGCCAGCATACGGTAGGTATCAGCGTACGGCTGCAGGCAATCCTTCAGGAAGGCGCCTGTGATGCCGCATTCTGCCATCTTTTCCCTCTCTTCGTCAGTGATGTAGACACCCATTGTTGCGTCCAGTCCGAAGACTGCCTTCGGTACCGGTGCTGAGAAGACAATGGCAGCGGCCTCCGGATCATGGCCGACATTGGCCTCTGCACTGAAGGAGAGGTTTCCGCTGAAGGCGGCACCGCCCATCAGGGCGATCTGTTCGACTTTGTTGATGAGATCGGGACGGCTGAGCAGGAAGGCTGCGACGTTGGTGAGCGGTCCAGTGGCGACGATGGTCACTTTTTCGGGCGCATTTTCGATGGCTTCCGCCATCAGGTCTGCCGCACAGTATTCACTGAGCGGTACGGTCGGCTCCGGCAAGCGATCGCCGACGTTGCCCAGACCGTCCATGCCGTGGATCATCGGACCCAGTCCGCCGCTGTAATCCAGCGGTTCTTCAATGACCGGGCGTACCGCACCCATGGCTACCGGCGCCTGGATGCCGAGGAATTCAGCGATCTTCCGGGTATTGCGGGTTGTGACGGAAACATCGTTGTTGCCGAACGTGCAGGTCAGGGCAAGGATCTCTATGTCTTCCTGGGCGGCTGCCAGCATGATGGCCATACTGTCATCCACACCGGTATCAACATCCATGATGATGTACTTCTTCATGTCAGGCCTCCTCGTAATGCTTCAGACTGTTCATGAACAGGGCGGCATAGCGGTCCCTGTCCATATTCATTGCCAGACGGACATTGGTTTTTCCGGACAGGCCGAGACGATCAATGACCGACTGTCCGGCTGTCTGTGTTCCTTCCGTCTCACAGAGCATGTATACATCCCGGTACTGTGCCAGTGCAGGATCGACAGCAACAGCCGCAGCGGCAGCATCGCACACAACCATCCGCGCTGCCCGGTCTCTGCCGAAGCGTTCTCCGTGGACACGGGTAATGTTTGCGTCGGAGATGACCTTATGGGCCATGATCTGCGCGAGCAGGCCATGGATTCTGTTATGAGCGGGCAGGGCGGCCATTGTCTTCTGTTCCTCAGGATTCAGCCACGCGGAATTGCAGCAGTCCAGATCAACGACGGTAACGTCGGAGAATCCGGCCTGCAGGACAACCTGTACGGCATGAGGATCCTGCTGGAAATTGAACTCAGCAAGCGGTGAAGTGTTGCCGGAGTGGGCGGCGCCACCCATGATGACCAGACGATGAACATAGGAAGCGAAATCGGGATGCTTGAGAATGGTGACCGCCAGATTGGTCAGTGGACCGCAGGCGAGGATTTCCAGCTCTCCGGCATATTCCTTGGCGCTCCGGTACAGGAAGTCCCAGGCATAGCCTTCGGCACAGCGGAGTCCTTCGGCGCTGTACTCATAGTCTGCCAGACCGTTGCCGCCGTGCACATAGGCTGCCCGTTCATTGCGGACGATCATGGCCTGCTGCGCACCGCGGTAAACAGGACAGTCGATGCCGTAGTAATGGCTCAGGAACAATGCGTTTTCTGCGGTGTGCTGCAGGGATACATTGCCGTGGACGGCAGTAATCCCTTTGATAGTGTATTTACTGCTCGCTCCCAGCAGCATGATGCACAGGGCATCATCGGTGCCGGGATCACAGTCAATGATCAGAGGAATCCGGTTCATGCTTGTCTTTCTGCCTTTCTTTCAAGTACACTGCGGGCTGCGCGGGCGGCCTGGGCTGCGTCGTCGGTATAGATGTCCGCACCGATTTCATCGCAGAATTCCTGTGTGATCGGCGCACCGCCGATCATAATGGTCACCTGATCGCGGATGCCGCGTTTTTCGGCAATCTGTACAACCCGGCGCATTTCGTTCATGGTCGTTGTGAGCAGGGCGGAGCAGGCGATGATGTCACAGTGCTCATCGATGGCGGTCTGTACAAAGGTTTCCGCGTTGACATCCACTCCGAGATCGACAACTTCAATGCCGGCGCCTTCCATCATGATCTTCACCAGGTTCTTGCCGATATCATGCATGTCTCCGCGCACGGTGCCGAGGCAGGCTTTGCCGATGGATGCGCTGTTCTCTGCCGCAAAGAGGGGACGCAGGATCTCCAGTGCCGCGTTCATGCACCGGGCTGCCACCAGCATCTCCGGTACGAACGCTCGGCCGGCAGTGAAGTCCTCACCGAGCTTTGCCATACCGGGCATAAGGCCGTCCGCCAGGATGGTCTGCGCTTTGATGCCGGCACCGAGAGCCTGCTCCGTAAGGGACAGTACCTGTTTGCGCCTGCCCTTGACCAGAGCGTCGCTGATTGCGCTCAGCAGTTCCGTGTTCTGCTGTTCTGCACCGGTGTTTCCGGTCTTTCCGGCCGTCCGGGCACTCCGGTTCCTGTGGGGAACGGATGCGGTGAAGAACTTCGGCATGTGGAGTACTGCATTGTACAGATCGATCTCTTCATTGATGATCGGATCAACATGCGGACACACCGTACCGGCCAGTCCGTAGGTGATGCAGGGGATGTAGTGCCCGCCGGGGCAGTTCTCTGCAAGCACCTGTCTGACATAGGTGCGGAT
>JAEEYJ010000111.1 GCA_016291725.1 Solobacterium sp. | reverse complement strand
TACAAAGGCATCCCTCTGGCTGTTGCGGCTACAATTGCCTTTGATGAGCTGTACGGCAAGGAAGTGCGGTACTGCTCCAACCGGAAGGAAGTCAAGGACCACGGGGATACCGGGATCCTGCTGGGTTCAAAGCTGAAGGACGGAGACCGGGTGGTCATGATCGAAGACGTGACAACTTCGGGCAAGTCCATGGAAGAGACGGTTCCGATCGTCCGGGCACAGGCAGATGTACAGATCGTCGGTCTGATGGTGTCCCTGAACCGGAATGAGAAAGGCAAAGGAACAAAGACGGCGCTTAAGGAAGTCGCTGAGCTGTACGGCTTCCCTACCGCAGCCATCGTATCTATGCCGGAAGTCATTGAATACCTGGATGAAACCGGAAGGCTGGACGAAGACATCAAAGCCCGTCTGGCTGCATATTACGCAGAATACGGTGCAGCGGATCAATAACCTGCAGAAAAAAGGAGGAGACGCGTCCTCCTTTTTGTTTGATGCGATCCGATTGTTCAATCCGGTCCGAACTCTGTCGTCCAGTCCGGCAGATTCCGGATCCCGGCACCCTGTTCCAGTACATACGCTGTCCGCAGCAGCACATCTTCGTCATACGCACCGGCCATCAGATACCAGCTCAGGGGCTGCTGCTCCGCTTCATCCATCAGAACAGCAGCCGGCAGGCACATGCAGGGATTCCCGGAAACCGGCGCAAGATTGGTCCGGGTACGGTCACAGACCGTAATCAGGCACTGTACACCCTGTTTCTTCATCATCCCTGCAAGCAGCTCTTCCGCTTCCTTCTTCAGCTCTGCCCGCTTCAGAATATACGCAGGCTCCTTCAGCTGTCCGCTCAAGGCATCGCTTCCCTCCAGCAGATCCTGTCCGTACTTCAGGCAGCGCTCCGGATGCGCCTGGTTGAACGCAATGATATCCTCAAGGGTTCTGCACGCACTGCTGTGCTGGGAGAGATACAGGTTCAGTCCCTGCTTGAATTCATGCATCAAGCACTCGGTCTCTTCCAGCAGAATCTTTTCAGGCTGTACATCTACTGTTTCCGCACCGGCTTCCTCCAGGATTCTCTTTGTCTGCCGCATCACTTCTTCAGAGCGTGCATCTTCCTGGGTATGCAGCAGTCCGATCCGCATGCCCCGGCATCCTTTCGTAAAAGTACCGGTATAGTCCTTCTTCCTGCATGTATACGTTGCGGGATCCTCTTCGTCCCTGCCTGCCAGGATGTCCAGTACACCGGCAACGTCCTCCACACAGGTTCCCATCGGCCCGGCTGTATCCTGGATATGGCTGATCGGCAGGATCCCCTGCCGCGATACCAGGCCTACTGTCGGCTTCAGCGCTGTGATGGCATTCGCAATCCCCGGCGACATCAATGATCCATCGGTCTCCGTCCCGATGGCATACGGTACAAACCGGGCAGATACCGCTACAGCAGAGCCGCTGGAAGAACCGGAAGGATTCCTTCCCGGTACATATGCATGGCCTACCTGCCCGCTCAGGGAGCTGTACCCGGAAGGCATGCCCTGCCGGGACATAAAGTAGGCAAATTCCGAAAGGTTTGCTTTCCCGAGAATGACAGCACCGGCTTCCCGCAGCCTCTTTGCCAGGTACGCATCTTCCTCAGCGATCAGATCCTGCAGAGCAGAAGAGCCTGCCGTCGTATGCATGTGCCGCACGTCGATATTGTCCTTGAGCAGTACCGGTACACCGTGCAGCACACTGCGCAGTCCGTGTTCCCGGATCTCTTCATCCATCGCCCGCGCTTCAAACAGGGCGTTCGGATTGATTTCCGAGACGGTATTGAGTACTTTTCCGTCCTGGTCGTTTTCCGCAATCCTTTTCAGTGCGGCTTCCACCAGCTGTACGCTTGTCCAGTCACCCGCGAGGATGCCGGCTGAGAGCTCCTTGATCTTCATAGTGCCTCACTCCACTTTCTGTGCCATCCAGTATTCGATGACCGGTATACCGGTCAGTTCTTCCACTTCCTTCACCCGCAGATGATTGTAGAAATAGTATTCCATCGGTACATGTTCCCCGTCCTTGATGAAGTAGTAGGCATCGTTCTCCTGGAAATCATTGGAATACTCGTAGACAGAGCCGTCCCGCGCTGTAAAGGCAAAATCATCCTTGGTGCCCTCCACCGGGTATCCATTGCGGACCAGCAGCTCATACATCGTACCGAACGAGACACCGTAGTGGTACTCATTCGCAACCAGATCATCGTAGTACACTATGGTACCGTCCTCCTGCACAATGCCGAGGCGGTGATCACTGTACTGTACACATCTGCGGATCTCTTCCTCACTGAACTCCTTCAACTGTTCCTCATAGCGCATGTCAATGCACTGATGAAGCAGCTTCATCTCAGCCGCACCGGGATCCTCCGACTCTCCCGGCTGCAGTGTACCGCGGGCGTCTCCGTCATCCAGCTCATAGTCGCCGATACTGCGGTACGGATGGTCAAAGCGGAATTCATAGAGCAGAGCGGCACCGGCTGTGTTGTATGCGTCCAGCGCCTGCAGCTCTTCGAACAGCGCTCTTAGTTCACTGCGGCTGCGGAACGTGCCGGTCAGCTGCGCATAATGCAGCTCCTCTCTGCCCGCTTCCAGCTCAATGCGTTCATGATCCGTCTGTTCGTACAGTTGTACCAGGCGCACGGCATTCCGGTCATCATGGAGCCAGTTCGATACGGATTCCATGCCCCAGCCGTAGTCATCGAGTACATAGAATACTGTCCCATCCGCCTCCGTCACCGTCCAGAGGCGGTCCTTGTAGCCTTCTTCGTCCTCAATCGCTTCGTAGGATGAACTGACCCGGAATCCCTTCAGATCCAGGTTCTTCTTCACGTAGTCTTCAATATCGCTTTTTTTGTACTCCTTGGTGCAGCCTGCGAGCAGGAACACACAGAGTACAGCCATCAGCTTCTTCATTGCTTTTTCACCAGTGCACCGGTATACGGCAGGAGAACATCCGATATTTCCCGGGAAGCAGTGATCACTTTCCCCTGTACAGGTACTGTTTTGTCTGAAAGATTCAGAACCAGTTCCAGATCCTCTCCCCTGGTAAAGCGCAGGACTCTGTCTTCTTCCGTGATGTTCGTATGCGGATCCCGCAGCGCCTCTGTATCCTTCCGCAGCCGGATCAGCTTCCGGATAAAGTGGTACAGCGAAGATTCATCTCCGCACGCGGACTGTACGGACACCCGGTTGATATCACAGTACGGCAGATACGTCTGTCCGTCTGTCTGCGAGAAGCCGTGGTGCGGCTCTGTATCGTCCCAGATCATCGGTATTCTCGTACCGGTGCGCTGATAGCCACCGTCCTTGGAAGGCAGATCTGCCGTTTTCATGCCCAATTCATCTCCGTAGAGGACAAACGGTATACCCGGCAGGCTCATCAATGCCAGATAGAACATACGGAGCCTGTCTTCTGTCAGGAAGTCCGCAATCCTGGGTGAGTCATGGTTGCCGGAGATCAGGCTGAGGCAGGCACCGTATTTCTCTGCTTCCCGGAAACGGTTCTGCATGTCACGGAGCGTGTATGCCATGTCTCCGCCGCCGTTGAATACCGATACGCCCCGTGTATTCTCTGTGCTGCGCACCAGACGGTGGTAGAAGTTGTCCCAGTGATCCAGCACGAAATCCGCGTCAAAGCCGGCTTTCAGGGCCTGTGCCGGATCCGACCACTCACTGACAAAGAACACGTCAGGATACTCCTTACGGATCACCGAGAACAGGTCCTGCCAGACTGCGATCGTTGCCTGTTTGCCTTCATCGTTCTTGACGAGGGAATCCGCCATGTCCACCCGGAATCCATCGGCACCCTGTGCCAGCCAGAAGCGCATGACATCCAGGATATAGTTCCTGGCCTGCTGGGTTCTTTCATCCTTGTACGGCATCTGCCAGGGATACTCCACTTTGTTGAAGCCGTAGTTGAATGCCGGCTGATGGGCAAAGAAATTGACCAGGTAGCATCCGTGCCTTGGATACATGCCGGAGATCAGCCGGTATCCCGGTTCCAGATCCCAGACACTGCTGTTCCAGATGAACAGATCACTGCATTCATTGCGCTGTGCTTCCGCGCTTCTCCGGAATTCCCGGTTGTCCACCGACGCATGGCCGGCTACGAGGTCCAGGAACACCTTCATCCCCCGGGCATGCGCCTGTGCGATCAATCCCCGGAAATCCTCCAGCGTTCCGAAACGGGGATCCACGTTGAAGAAATCCGCCACATCATATCCCCCGTCCCGGAACGGCGAAACATAGAACGGATTGATCCAGAGCGCATTGAAGCCGAGATCCTGGATATAGTCCAGCTTTGCCGCAATGCCCGGCAGGTCGCCGGTACCGTCTCCGTTGGAATCGTAGAAGGATGTTGGGTAGATTTCATAGACGATCAGGTCCTTGAATGATGTCTTCATGCTTGTATCCTCAGTCCAGATCCACTTTCTTGAACGATTCTATGAACGACGCAATATACTCCGCTGTGGCTTTGATCATCTGTTCTCCCCATTCCTTGGTAGCGTATTTAGGGTGATCTTCGCCGACCCAGCCGTTATCCGTGACATCGCGGGAGAAGCGCCGCATGGGAATATCCAGACCTTTGAAGCG
>JAEEYJ010000110.1 GCA_016291725.1 Solobacterium sp. | reverse complement strand
CGATGACAACACCGTACGCAGCGAGATCTGCAAAGCAGAGGGAAAGAGCGTGTCACGCTATGACGGACGCGTCACACGCCCGCTGTATGAGCCGCAGATCGTAGAAGAGAAGAACGGTCTCTGGGATGATCCGACAGACGACCGCTGGAGCTCCTACTTCTACGCTGTCGTTTCCGGTGTATTGATGCCGATGCTGGGTGTAGAGCTTGACCGGAATTACGTTACGACATCCGATTACTATATGCATTGGAACAAGGAAGAGAAGAAAGGCACGACAGGCGAGCAGCTGCGCAACGCGATGGCCAGACGCCCGGGCATGCGGACCTTCTTCGCCAACGGCTGGTTCGATCTCTGCACGGAGTTCGGCTATGTCTTCCACACCATGTCCCATGCAGGCCTGCCTAAGGACCGTACATTCGTGAAGGGCTATTCTTCCGGACATATGATCTACATCGGTGAGGACAACATCCATGAACTGACCTCCGATATCCGTGACTTCATCAACGGAAAGAATCCGGAGTTCTGAGAAAGGAAAAACAGCTTCCTCTGATCAGGAAGCTGTTTTCTTTTTGCCCAGGGCATTCTTCAATGTCTGCATCAGGTGCATCCGGTGCCCGGCTCCGGCAGGGAATCCTCTGCCCCAGGGATAGTGACGGAAGAAGCACAGCAGGAACAGCACCAGCGTCAGAATGAAGCATTCTCTGCCGTATACAGTCCAGGCAGGAATGAGGAATACAAACGGTATGGCAACGCCTGCCAGGGAGAGATAGCCGCTGATCAGCGCGGTAAGCAGACCGCAGAAGCAGGATACAAAGCCCCACAGCGGTGAGTATACCAGCAGAAGCGCCGAGGATGTCGCAACGGCCTTTCCGCCGGAGAAGCGGCGCCAGAAAGGCAGGGAATGCCCGAAGCAGGCACCCAGCCCGGCATAGTACAGGATGATCCTTCCCTGGTTTTTGAACATGTGCCAGGCAAAGCCCATGGCGAACAGGCACTTCGAAAGATCACCGCAGAGTACGGCAATCCCGGCTTTGAAGCCCAGGTAGGTCATCACATTGGCCATGCCCGGATTTCCGGATCCTCCGAGCTCCGCTGCCGGCTTGTGCGCGACTGCGCGGGATACGATTTCACCGGTCAGAATACAGCCGATGAAGTAGGAGAGTACAAATGCAGCAATACGTTCCTTCATGACTCCATTGTATATGACGGAGCGCACCGATGCACTGCCGAAAACAATGGTTGACACACAGCCGGAAACCGACTATCATATTACCGTTATCAATTACCAAAGACAGTAACGGGTATATCCTTAATTATGTTACCGAGGTAGACAGTTTAACGTTTTTAAACTCGAAGCCCTTACTGTCAGTAAGGGCTTTTATACAGGTATGCGATAACTGGAAAGGTTGATGAAACAATGAATCAGGCGGTATTGGAAACCAAAAAGAGCGTTGTGACTGAGATCAGTGACAGGCTCAAAAACGCGTCCTCGAGTGTTGTCGCAGAATATCGTGGTCTGAGTGTTGCGGAAATCACCGAGCTTCGCAGAGCGCTGCGTGCGGAAGGCGTAGAGATGAAAGTCTACAAGAATACGCTTGCCGCAAGAGCAGCGGAAGATGCAGGTCTGGGTGATCTCAAGGACTATCTCACAGGCCCGAACGCGATGATGTTCGGGTCGGACGAAACAACGGCGAGCCGCATTCTTGCACAGTTCGCCAAAAAGCACAAAGCATTGGTTCTGAAGGGTGGAGTCGTTGAAGGAAAAGTCATCGACGCTGACGCCGTAAATGAACTGGCAGCGCTGCCTAACAGAGAAGGTCTGCTGTCGATGCTGCTGTCCGTACTGCAGGCTCCTGTATCTCAGTTCGCGCGGGCAATCAACGCGGTTGCTGAGCAGAGAGGCGGCGGTGCACCTGCGGAAAACGCAGAAACAAACAATGAAGCTGCTGAGGCAGCTGCCTAAGGAAAGGGAGGAAATGAATCCATGGCAAAGTTGACTTACGAAGAGATTCTTGCATATCTTGATGAAGCTACCATCCTCGAGTTGAACGGACTCGTCAAAGCAATTGAAGAGAAGTACGGTGTCAGTGCTGCGGCACCGGTCGCTGTTGCGGCTGCTCCGGCAGAAGCAGAAGAGCAGGGCCCGACAAGCGTTACAGTCACAATGACAGCCTTCGGTGAGACCAAGGTCAAGGTCATCAAGGTTGTCCGTGAGCTGACAGGCCTCGGTCTGGTTGATGCGAAGAAGCTGGTTGACAATGTTCCTGCAGAGATCAAGAAGGACATCACACCGGAAGAAGCAGAACAGATCAAGGCTCAGCTGGTTGAGGCAGGAGCTACCGTTGAGATCAAGTAATTACTGATCACAGCAGTCACGAATTCAGCCGAATTGTGTATATTCGGCTTTTCGGTCTTTGGAAAGGATGTGGTTTTTACGGCACAGACGCACTATTATACCGACAACCGCAGTCTTCCTGAAAACCGGAAGGATCATTCTTTCCGGTTCCTGGACCGTACCTATGTTTTTACGACCGACGATGGTGTATTCGCCAAAAGAGGTGTCGACTACGGCACACAGCTGCTGCTGAAGAATGCAGTGAAGGAGGAACTCTCCGGAACGGTGCTGGATCTCGGCTGCGGATACGGGGTCATTTCGGTGATCATTGCGTCACTGTTCCCGGAATGCCGCGTTGTCGGAAGCGATGTCAATTCAAGGGCGCTGGAGCTGACGCTGCTGAACTGCCGGAACAACGGTACAGCAGCGGAGGCGGTGCTTTCCGATGGCTTTTCACAGATTCCGTATACGGTGGATGCGGTCATTTCCAATCCGCCGGTACGGACAGGAAAGCAGAAGGTCTATGCGCTGTTCGACGATGTGTACGCACATCTGAAGGACGGCGGGGTTTTTCTGGCTGTTATGCGCCGTCAGCACGGCGCGGAAAGCGCGGTGCGGAAGCTCACGGAGCTCTTCGGGAACTGTGCAGTGACCGACAGAGACAAGGGCTTCTGGATTCTCAGGGCCGTGAAGTGACAGATTATCAATTGCAAATGAACCGGAGATCAGAGGATTTCTGCACCTTTGATGTCCGGGATAATGCAGACGAAAGGATGGCATAGATGGAAAATAGAGAGACATACCACGTTGTGCATTATGGTCCCAAATCATTGAGACGTGACTATTCCAAGGTCAGCGCCGGTCTGGATCTGCCCGATCTGGTGGAAATCCAGACAGCGTCTTTCGACTGGTTCGTCAGAGAAGGGATCAAGGAGGTCTTCAACGATATTTACCCGATCTACAACTATGCGGGGAATATCCGGCTGAAGTTCCTTGACTATGAATTCGGCGAGCCGAAGTATTCCATTGTGGAATGCAAGCAGAGAGAGACCAACTACAGTGCTCCGCTCAAGGCGAAGATGGAACTGGAGATGGTTGACCCGGATACCCGCGAGGTCTTTACCAAGTGGGAGGATGTCTTCCTCGGGGACTTCCCGATGATGACACCGACAGGTACGTTCATCATCAATGGTGCGGAACGGGTAATCGTTTCCCAGATCGTCCGTTCACCGGGTGCGTATTTCGACATTGTGTCGGAAGACCGTACCGGACACGATACCTATACCTGTGAACTGATTCCGAGCCGGGGCACCTGGCTGGAATTCATGTCGGATGACAAAAAGGCTGCACTCGGGCGCATTATGAACGTCTCCATCGACAGGCGCCGTAAGATTCTGAGTACGATTCTGTTCAAAGCGATCGGAATGTCGCTGGAACTGATGAAGAACGATGATGCCTACGATACTCAGGGAATGCAGAAATTCCTGAAAGCGCTGAAGTTCGAGACGTATCCGGATGTGATCGTTCCTGAAGAGGAGCGCGAGTTCCAGAACGACTATATGCTGCTGTATACGAGTGTATTCGGCAATTACGAAGAAATCAAAAACACCCTCAACGCAGACAAAACGAAGACAAGGCACGATGCACTGCTGCAGGTCTATGAAAACCAGCGTGCGGATGAAATCGCTACCTTTGAAGGCGCTGTCAACCTGATGGATGCCAAGTTCTTCGACTACAGGCGCTATGACCTGACAAAGGCCGGACGCTACAAGGTGCTGAAGAAGCTGAGTGTTCTAGACCGTATGGAGAACCATATGCTCAGGGATGATCTGATCGGTGCGGACGGCAAGGTCTGCCTGAAGAAGAACGTACTGATCGACAAGAACACCCGCAATGAACTGCGTGATGAAATCAACAAGGGCATCAACTGCCGCGCACTGCCGTTCATCCACGTGTTCTCCCATCCGGTTACAGCCGTGATGGGCGCGGACTGGACGAATGCGCTTGTCGGCCGTGTGCTGGCAACGGATATCGATGCCGGTACGCTGAAGATGAGCAGGGGCACCGTCATTACACCGGAAGACGCAAAGAAGATTGCGAAGGCCTGTACCAATGTAACGGTCTACGCCGGCGTAATCGCTTCTCCGGCTGTTCTGACCAACGACAATGTCAACGCGGTACTGAACTATGGTTCCCGGATGTACATGCCGGGCCGTCTGACCAGGAAGGGCAAGGATGTTGTGGATCAGAACGGTGAGCTCTTCATTGAGGGCTACCTGCCGGATGCAGAACTGCCTGAACTGAGAACGGAGCAGATGGAAGAGATCGTCGCTCTGGCCAACAAAGAGGATGAGCTCACACTGTGGCTGGTCGGTGCGTGTGTACAGGAAGTCACGGTACTGACGGATGACGGTCACCCGGTCAAGCTGCTGGGCGGCGATCCGCTGAACACAAAGCACACAATCACGATGCCGGATATGTACGCACTGTACAGCTATGAGCTGACAATGCTGGATGGAATCGGTTCCGTAGATGATATTGATATGCTGGGCAACCGTAGGATCCGTACGGTCGGTGAACTGATCCAGAACCAGTTCCGGATCGGTCTGTCCCGTATGGAGAGGGTTGTTAAGGAGAGAATGTCCATTGCGGAAGCTTCCGGCCTGACACCGAAGCAGCTGACGAACATCCGTCCGCTGACGGCAGCCATCAAGGAGTTCTTCTCCAGTTCCCAGCTGTCCCAGTTCATGGACGAGGAGAACCCGCTGTCCGAACTGTCCAACAAGCGCCGTATTTCCGCGCTGGGTCCGGGCGGTCTGACACGTGAGCGGGCCGGCTTTGAAGTGCGTGACATTCATAACAGCCATTACGGCAGAATCTGTCCGATCGAGACGCCGGAAGGTCCGAACATCGGTCTGATCTCCTACCTGACAACCTATGCAAAGGTAAATGAATACGGCTTCATCGAAACACCGTACCGTAAGGTTGTGAACGGTCATGTTACGGATGAAATCCGCTACATGCCGGCAGACGAAGAGAACGATCACGTCATCGCTCAGGCGAACGAGATCGTCAACGGTGAGCTGGTCAGCGACCGTGTCGTTGCCAGGATCGCCGGTGAAACCGTCATGGCAGACAGGGAAACCGTAGACTATGCGGACGTATCGCCTCGCCAGATTGTATCTGTCGCTACGGCCTGCGTACCGTTCCTGGAGAACGATGACTGTACACGTGCGCTGATGGGTGCGAACATGCAGAGACAGGCTGTTCCGCTGCTCAATCCGCACAGCCCGTTCGTCGGCACCGGTATGGAGCACCGGATTGCCCGTGACTCAGGCGCTGCCTGTGTTGCGACTGCGCCCGGTGTGGTGACCTACGCCGATGCGGACAGGATCGTTGTACAGGAAGATGACGGAAACGTACATACCTACAACCTGATCAAGTTCTCAAGGTCCAATGCGTCCACCTGTCTGAACCAGCGTCCGATCGTTGTGAACGGCGAGCGTGTGGAACGGGGTATGATCCTGGCCGACGGCTTTGCGATGGAGCAGGGTGAGATGGCGCTGGGACAGAATGTACTCATCGCCTTCATGACCTGGCATGGCTACAACTACGAGGATGCGATCATTATGTCCGAGCGCATGGTCGCTCAGGATGTATATACATCGATCCATATCGAAGAGTACGAGCTCGAGTGCCGTGAGACCAAGCTCGGTCCGGAAGAGATCACCCGCGATATTCCGAACGTATCCGAGGCTGCCTGCCGTCATCTGGACAGCAGAGGCATCGTTATGGTCGGTGCAGAAGTGAAGGAAGGCGACATCCTGGTCGGCAAGGTTACACCGAAAGGCCAGAGTGAAGTCACTCCGGAAGAGAAGCTCCTGCTGGCGATCTTCGGCGAGAAGAGCCGCGAAGTACGTGACAATTCCCTGAAGGTACCGCACGGCGGTGCCGGCATCGTGCATTCGATCCGCGTATTCAAGCGCAAGGACAACCGTGAGCTTCCTCCGGGAGTCAATGAAGTGGTCAAGGTCTACATCGTCCAGAAGAGAAAGATCTCTGAAGGCGACAAGATGGCCGGCCGCCACGGCAACAAGGGTGTCATTTCCAAGATCCTGCCGGTTGAGGATATGCCTTACATGCAGGACGGCACTCCGATCGATATCATGCTGAACCCGTTCGGTGTTCCTTCCCGTATGAATATCGGACAGGTGCTGGAACTGCATCTGGGCATGGCTGCGAGAAGCCTGGGTGTCAAGTTCGCTACACCGGTCTTCGATGGTGTATCCAATGAAGACCTCAGAGCGATCATGGAAGAAGCCGGCACATCCGCGGACGGCAAGTATCTGCTGACAGACGGTCAGACAGGTGAGCCGTACGATGAGCGGATTGCGGTCGGTGTCATGTACATGATCAAGCTGGCGCACATGGTTGACGACAAGCTGCATGCCCGGGCAACCGGTCCGTATTCCCTGGTTACCCAGCAGCCGCTGGGCGGCAAGGCGCAGAACGGCGGACAGCGTTTCGGTGAGATGGAAGTATGGGCTCTGGAGGCCTATGGTGCGGCGAATACACTGCAGGAGATCCTGACGGTGAAGTCGGACGATATCATCGGACGTACAAAGACGTATGAAGCGATTGTCAAGGGCAAGGACATGCCTGAACCGGGCATTCCTGAATCCTTCCGTGTCATGGTGCATGAACTGCAGGCGCTGGCGCTGAATGTCAAGATGCTGGACAACGAAGGCAATGAGATGGATCTGAAGACGATGGAACAGGATGAGCTCCGCGAGGAGACCACCATGGACCTGAACCGCCAGAACTATGTCAATGACATTGAAACACAGCCGGGCATTTCCATCATGGATGAAAACGAAGAAGACGTGACTGAGGCAGCCGTGGTCGGATTCGACGACGCTGACTTCATGGACTAAGGAGGACGCGCAATGAACATTAACAATTTCAGTGCAATCAAAGTCGGCCTCGCTTCACCGGAAACAGTCAAGAGCTGGTCCTACGGTGAAGTCAAGAAACCTGAGACGATCAATTACCGGTCCCAGAAGCCGGAGCGCGATGGTCTGTTCTGTGAACGGATCTTCGGTCCGCAGAAGGACTGGGAGTGTGCGTGCGGAAAGTACAAGAAGATCCGCTACCAGGGTGTAATCTGCGACAGATGCGGTGTGGAAATCACCAAGTCCAGCGTACGCCGTGAGCGTATGGGCCATATTGAACTGGCTGCACCGGTAGCGCACATCTGGTATCTGAGGGGCACACCGTCCCGCATGAGCCTGCTGCTGGGCGTTCCGCCGAAGCAGCTGGAAGAAGTCGTCTACTTCGTTTCCTGGATTGTCATCGATCCGGGAGATACCAAGATGACCTACAAGCAGATCCTTTCGGAGCGTGAGTTCCGTGAAAACACGGCCATTTACGGACCGGGCAGCTTCGTAGCGAAGACCGGTGCGGAAGCCGTACGTGATCTGCTGGAGCGTGTGGACCTGGACAAGGAACACAACGACATCATCAAGGAACTGGAAAAGGCAAACGGCGACAAGCGCAAGAAACTGATCAAGCGCCTGGAGACCGTGGACGCGTTCCGCAACAGTGAAAACCGTCCGGAGTGGATGGTGCTCACAGTCCTGCCGGTCATTCCGCCGGATCTGCGTCCGATGCTGCAGCTGGACGGCGGACGTTTCGCTACGAGTGATCTGAATGATCTCTATCGTCGTGTCATCACCCGCAACAATCGTCTGAAGAAGCTGCTGGAGCTGGGTACACCGGCCATCATCGTGCAGAACGAAAAGCGTATGCTGCAGGAATCCGTGGACGCGCTGATTGACAATGGACGCCGTTCCAAGCCGATCACCGGTGCCGGCGGAAGAGCGCTGAAGTCGCTGTCCCATGCCCTGAAGGGCAAGCAGGGACGTTTCCGTCAGAACCTGCTGGGCAAGCGTGTTGACTTCTCCGGCCGTTCCGTTATTGCCATCGGACCGGATCTGAAGATGTGGCAGTGCGGTCTCCCCAAGGAGATGGCGCTGGAGCTCTACAAGCCGTTCGTCATCAATGAACTGGTCAATGACCAGATTGCGAACAACCAGAGGACCGCAGAGAAGATGATCGACCGCGGTGATGAGAGAGTATGGGACATTGTGGAGAAGGTAATCTCCCACCATCCTGTATTCCTGAACCGTGCGCCTACACTGCACCGTCTGGGCATCCAGAGCTTCTTCCCGAAGCTTGTAGACGGTCACGCAATCCGTGTCCATCCGCTGGTATGTCCGGCGTTCAACGCAGACTTTGACGGTGACCAGATGGCTGTCCATCTCCCGCTGAGCGATATGGCCAGGGCGGAGACGGAGACGCTGATGCTGGGCGCGAACAACATTCTCGGTCCGAAGGACGGCAAGCCGATCGTTACTCCCGGACAGGACCTTGTACTGGGCAACTTCTATCTGAACATGGAAGAAACAGCACAGGAGTTCTATGCCAAGGCAGATGCGCTGGAGCGTCTGGGACTGCCGAATGAAGCGGATAAGTGGAGAAGGTACGGAGACAACGAAGGACATATCTTCAAGAGCCCGGATGAGGTGCTGATTGCCTATCAGATGGGTGTCGTACATCTGCACACCAGGATTGCTGTACCGGCATGGACAATGAAGAAGACCTGCTTCACAGAGAAGCAGAACGAGCAGTATCTGCTGACTTCTGTCGGCAAGATCATCTTCAACAACGTCTTCCCGGCAGACTTCCCGTACATGAATGAATTCGACGGCGATAAGCTGAAGGTTACTTCCGATGATTACTTTGTACCGATCGGTACGAACATCAAGGAAGAAATCCAGAAGCGCAAGGTCGCTCAGGAATTCAAGAAGAAGGACCTGGGAAACCTGATCGCTGCTGTATTCGACAAGTACAAGACGAACGGTACGAGCGATATTCTGGACTCCCTGAAGGACATGGGCTACCTGTACTCCATGCTGGCAGGCATGACGGTCGCGCTGAGCGACATCAGCGTTGCGCCGCGCAAGCAGGAAATGGTGGAAGAAGGCCGTGAAAAGGCGGATGTCCTGAACGATCTGCGTGACAGAGGTCTGCTGACACCGCAGGAATGGGAACGTGCGTTCTACGATCTGTGGGACGGTGTCAAGAACAAAGTCGGTGATACACTGATGGAGTCCATGGCCCGGATGAACCCGATCAATATGATGGCTGTTTCCGGTGCCCGCGGCAACAAGAACCACTTCACACAGCTGGCCGGCATGCGTGGTCTGATGGCCCGTCCGACCCAGTCGAAGTCCCGTGCGGAATACCAGCCGTCCATCATCGAGGTTCCGATCTATTCGTGCTTCCGTGAAGGAATGAGCGTGTCCGAGTTCTTTATCTCCACACACGGTGTCCGCAAAGGTCTGACCGATACTGCGCTGAAGACAGCGGAATCAGGCTATCTGACAAGACGTCTGGTCGACGTTGCGCAGGAAGTCATCATTACGGAAGACGACTGCGGTGTAAGCGAAGGCTACCTGGTGGAAGACATCATCGACTCCAGGGACAACTCCATGATCGAACGGTTCGCCGACCGGATTACCGGCCGCTGGGTGACCGATCCGATCACGGATCCGGAAACTGGCGAAGTCCTGGTGGAGGAAGATACCTTCATCACGGAAGAGATCGCGGAGAAGGTCGTTGCGGCCGGTGTGAAGCAGGCGTATATCCGCAATGTCTTCACCTGCAAGTGCAAGCGTGGAATCTGTGCGAAGTGCTATGGTCTGAACATGGCTACAGGCCTGCCGGTGGAAACCGGTGAGGCAATCGGTGTCATGGCTGCACAGGCCATCGGTGAGCCGGGTACCCAGCTGACCATGCGTAACTTCCATACCGGCGGTGTTGCGAACACCTCGGGTGACATTACCCAGGGTCTGCCGCGTGTCGAGGAACTGTTCGAAGCACGTACACCGAAGCGTGTAGCGGTCATTGCGAAGATTGCCGGCGAGATCATCAGTATCGCGGAACAGGAGAACCATGAAGGCATGGTGATCACGGTTGCGAACGATATTGAGCAGATCGAGCACAAGTGCGACCTGACGCAGACCGTGCGTCCCGATATCAAGGTCGGTGTTGCGGTCAAGGCCGGTGATATGCTTACAGAAGGCCAGATCGCGCCGAAGGAGCTGCTGGAATACGCCGGTGTGAGAGCGGTGGAGGAATACATCCTGAAGGAAGTCAAGCGTGTATACTCTGCGCAGTCCATCGATATTTCCGACAAGCACCTTGAGGTGATGATCAAGCAGATGCTCCGTAAGGTTGTTGTTACGGAGAGCGGTGATTCCGAGCTGAGCATCGGACAGATCCTGTCGCTGAGCCGTGCGGAGGAGATCAACGAAGAACTCCTCATGGACGATAAGGCGACCATGGTCTACAATCCGATCCTGCTGGGTATTTCCAAGTCTGCGGTCGAGACGGATTCCTTCCTCTCTGCGGCTTCCTTCCAGGAGACAACGAGAGTACTGACGGAAGCAGCGGTCAACGGCAAGATCGACCGGCTGAACGGTCTGAAGGAAAATGTCATCATCGGCAAGCTGATTCCTGCCGGAACCGGACGCCTGGGCTACCAGCGTGAGACGACCGACAGGATCGTCAGACGTGCTGAGGAACTGAAGGAAAAGCGGCATGAAAAAGCGGCGCAGCTTGCAGCATTGACGGCTGCAGTAAGAGCGCCGGAAGATACGGAAAACGCTAAGGATTCCGAAATCTGATGCAGAAGGGGCACCTGAGTGCCCCTTCTTTCTGTTTACATGGCTGAGATGGTTTCTACGAAGCCGTCTAGCTTTTCTTTGTCTGCTTCATGCAGTGCGCCTTTGATGGTCAGTACGGTATCATTGATGCGGCAGTTTTTCAGGGTTTCCAGCTTTGTCCGCATCAGTTTGGCAGCCAGAGGTCCCCAGGAACCGTTCTCTGCCAGAGAGAAGCAGCGGTTCTGGATACCGATCATCTGCAGATCACTGAGCAGCGCTTCCATCGGTGGATACAGTGCAGCATTGT
>JAEEYJ010000109.1 GCA_016291725.1 Solobacterium sp. | reverse complement strand
TTCATCGACGATTGGGGAAAAATTGGGGGCAGTTGGGGATTTTTGCCTTATGAAATGTACAAAATCGTATCAAAAACCCTCACGGAACCCACATGAATCGCCACTTTTCGTCATTTTTTCGTGTTTTCTTTGGGAATTACTCGCCTCTCTGCTTCATGGTAGGGAACAGGAGCACCTCTCTGATGGAATCCTCCCCTGTCAGCATCATGACCAACCGGTCAATACCGATGCCGATGCCTCCTGTCGGCGGCATACCGTATTCCATCGCCTCCAGGTAGTCTTCATCCAGATCCCCGGCTTCTTCATCACCGAGTTCACGCAGCTTCAACTGGGACTCGAAGCGCTCTCTCTGATCGATCGGATCATTCAGCTCCGTAAACGCATTGGACATCTCTACACCGGCAATCATCAGTTCGAATCTCTGGGTGAAGCGAGGATCCTTGGTATCCTTCTTCGCCAGCGGCGAGATCTCGATCGGATGTCCGTGCACAAAGGTCGGCTGGATGCACTTGTCCTCGCAGAATGCCTCGAAGAACAGGCTGATGATATGACCGATGGTACGCTGGTGATCCTCCACGGCGACATTGTGCTCCTGTGCAAGCTTCAGAGCGTCTTCAATGCTCATCGGCTGCCGGAAATCCACACCGGTGACTTCCTTGACCGCATCCGTCATATCCCATCTCTTGAACGGCGCCTTGAGGGAGATTTCATGTCCCATGAACGTGAAGTCCGTCGTGCCGAACACTTCCAGAGCGACGGTCTCGAACAGTTCTTCGTTGAACTCCATCATGCCTTCCAGATCAGAGTAGGCCTTGTACGCCTCCATTGTTGTGAATTCCGGATTGTGCTTCAGGTCCATGCCTTCATTCCGGAAGATCCTGCCGATCTCATAGACTCCTTCCAGACCGCCGACGATCAACCGCTTCAGCGCCAGCTCGGTCGCAATGCGCAGATAGAAATCCCTGTCCAGGGCATTGTGGTGCGTGATGAACGGCTTCGCGCTGGCACCTGTCAGCAACGACTGCAGGATCGGTGTTTCTACTTCGATGTAGCCATGGCTGTCCATATAGCGCTGGATCGCACGGATAATCCTCGGACGAAGGACAGCGATCTCTCTTGCCCGGTCATTCATGACCAGATCTACATATCTTCTGCGGAACCGCTCTTCCTTGTCCTGCAGGCCATGGAACTTCTCCGGCAGCGGACGCAGTGCCTTGGACAGATGGGTATAGGAAGAAGCCAGTACAGACAGTTCCCCTGCCTGTGTCTTGATGACCGTTCCTTCAATGCCTACGATGTCGCCCAGATCACTGGCCTTGAACAGTTCATAGATTTCATCACCGACAATCTGCCGGTTCACGACTGCCTGGATCTGGCCGTCAATATCCTGGATGTGGATGAATCCCAGCTTGCCCAGTCTTCTCTTGGTCATAATGCGGCCGGCAATGGATACCCGGTTGGCTTCCGCTTCCAGCTCTTCCAGCGTCCTGCCCCCGAACAGTGCACGGATCTCTCCGGAACGGTGTGTACGATGGTACGCCTGTCCGAACGGATCGATTCCCTTTGCCCGCAGATCGTTCATCTTCTCCCTGCGTACCGTCTGCTGGTCGTTCAGCTGCTCCTCCGTGCTGGCGGCTTCATCCTTCTTCTGCTTCTGCACCTTCTTCTTTTCCGACGCTTCCTGCTGCTTTGCGGCCAGCTCCGGATGCGCCTCCAGGAACGCTCTTCTGCGCTCTTCCTTGATCCTCTGCTTTTCTTCCTTGGTCATTTCTTCTGCCATGATCTGTTCCTCCTCATATAAAAGCCCTCATCCAAAGGGACGAGAGCTTGTTCGTGGTACCACCCTGATTCACGGTATGATCATACCGCCTCTTGTTTACCGGTAACGCTGTGCGCGGTCTTCTCCGAAGTCTTTGTCGGAACGCTTCCCCTTCATGCCCTTTCACCAGCCGGACACTCTCTCCCAAGGCTCCGCATCCCCGCTCTTCATCACTGTTGACGCAGTCATTGTACCATGAATCCTGCATTATTCAACGCAGGAATCATTCTACTCCGCTGTAGGACTGTTGACCGACAGAGTGACTTCCAGAGCAGGATGCCCCGGAAGATGATCCATCTCTTTGCAGATCTCTTCCACTGTACGGAAAACCGCCTGGATATCCCCCTGCAGTACCGTACAGTAGTAGTCTTCCTTAACCAGTACACCATGACCCGCAGCGATGGAGGAAGCGAGTACGTCCCCTTTCTTTTCTTCTGCACAGTACAGCTTCATCTTTGCATTGCAGGGAAAGTGGATCTCCCTGCTGTCTGCGTTCGGACAGACATCGTCCTCGCTGAACCCACACGGTCCTTCATCCGTGCTGAACGTGCCTTCCAGGGTCATATGGATCCCTTCAGCAAACGCATGGATGAAGCATCCCTCCAGTGCGTCCAGCACCTGTGCTCTCTTTCCCCGGTACAGCGTGGACAGCTTTCCTGTAGACGCTTCCACCCGGCTCGTATCCGTCTTGGCCAGGGAACCCAGGATAATATCGATGTAGTTGTCGCTCATGATTGACAGTGCAAACCGGCATCCGAATACCCTGTCCGGTGTTCCTTCCGTGCCGGCCTGCCGTATACGCTTCTGCACGGCAGAAACCAGTGTTTCCTTGTTCCTGCTCATCTGTCTGCCTCCTGTATCTTCCGGAGCGCCCTGACACCATCACACTCCAGATGCCAGCCTTCTTCGTCCTTCTTCAATGTAACCGTCTGTCCTGTGTTCCGTCCGAATCCTTTGACAATCGCTTCCTGGTCATTGAGCACCCTGAGCCAGTAGTTCAGGTTCTCTCCGATGATCCTGATCGTCAGGATCAGTTCCTGGTCCTTCAGCACCAGTTCCATGCCATCATAGCCTTCCTGGATCAGCGCTTCATCCGGGGCATAGATGCCGCAGGCTTCCAGCCATGCCACATTGATCCGCGGATCCTTCCAGCGTGCACCCACCGCCTTCTCCTGGCCGTCTGATGACATAAGCAGCACCCCCCTGCCGAAGTATTCCACCTGCCGCCACAGATTGTCCCGGATCAGGCGCTGGCTCTCATTCAGCTCCTTTGCCGGTTTTCCGGAATCCAGTTTCATCCAGCCATTATCCAGCATCTTCGCTGTGTATTCCGTGTCTGCCGCATACACGTGCAGCCGGCGGTCATCCCCCAGAACAAACGACATCGGCCCGGCAATCATGTCATACTTTCCTGTATGCTGTGTA
>JAEEYJ010000108.1 GCA_016291725.1 Solobacterium sp. | reverse complement strand
TCTTCTACGCCTGGATCACGATGATGATCAACGGCGAAGGTTCACTGCAGGAAACCGGGCTGAGAAGCCTGAAGTACTTCACGGTGGACTCCAATCTGCTGATGGGCATTGCGGCGCTGGTACTGTTGCTGGAAGATGCGGCAGTGCAGCGGGGAAGAAAGAGCGAAGTCTCTGCCGGCGCGGTACGTCTCTGCTATGCCGGTACGGTGTCCGTGATGCTGACATTCCTGGTTACCGTACTGTTCCTGACCCGCATCTACGGCCTCTGGGTACTGTTCGTCGGCGCCAATTTCTGGATGCATATGGTCGTTCCGCTGCTGAGCCTGTTCCTGTTCGCAGAATACGTTCATGACCGCAGGCTGGACAGGCGCGACACAGCCGTATCCCTGATCCCGCTGATGCTCTATGCCGTCTACTACGTGGGGATGATCCTGCGCTACGGACTGGAGGATCCGCGCACCGACTGGTACTTCTTCGGCTTTGCGGGCATCCGGACACTGCCGCTGGTGCTGCTCATCATCTTCCTGGTGACCCTGGGCACGTCGCTCCTGCTGAGAAAGGCGGTAAACCGTCATGGATGAATACAGACTGAAGCGGAACGCGGGATACGATACCCTGCAGATCCGTACCTATGAGAATGAAGACGGAAGCGGGCTTCCGGTGCTGAAGTTCCCCGCGCTGGAAAAGCTGGCGTTTGCCGAGCATTGCTTCACAATGCGCCAGGGCGGTGTCTCGGAAGGCGTCTATGCCTCGATGAACCTTTCCTATGCCCGGGGTGATGACCCTGACCACGTCCGGCAGAACTACGCGCGCATCACCCGCTTGTTTCACAGCGATCCCGATCACGTGGTTGTCACACGGCACGAACACGGGACACATGTGATCCGGATCGATGGTCCCGGTGAACCGGAGCCGTTGGATATGCGGTATGACGGCATGGTGACGAATGTACCGGGGATCGTGCTGTGTGCACTGGCTGCGGACTGCCTGACGGTGGTGTTTGCGGATCCGGTGCAGAAAGCCGTCGGTATCTGCCACTCCGGATGGAAGGGCACACTCGGCCGTATTTCCCGGGAAGTAATCCGGAGAATGCAGGAAGAATACGGAAGCCGGCCGGAGGATATCGTGTGCGGCATCGGTCCGTCGGTGTGCGGGGAATGCTACGAAATCAACGATGAGATCGCGCATCGATTCATGGAAAGCTACCCCGGCCAGGCATCCGGCTTCCTGGTGGACAGGCACAACGGGCACCAGCTGCTCGATCTGAGGAAAGCCTGTGCTGCTTCATTGAAGGAATGCGGCGTGAAGACTGTACTGGTATCGGATCTCTGCACGATGGAGAATCCGGACTACCTGTTCTCACACCGGCTGATGGGCAATGCCCGCGGCAATATCGGTGCCTTGATCGGCATCAAGGAGGAAATATGGTAAAAGTAAGCGTGATCCTGCCGGTATACAATGCAGAGGAACATCTGCAGCACTGCATCGACAGTATTCTTGCGCAGGAATACGAAGATCTGGAACTGATTGCGGTGGATGACGGCAGTAAGGACGGTTCCCCGGCCATGCTGGACGATTATGCTGCAAAGGACAGCCGGGTCAAGGTCATCCACAAGGAGAACGGCGGTGTGTCCAGCACCCGCAACCGCGGTCTGGAGGAAGCACAGGGCGAGTATATCCAGTTCATCGATTCCGATGACTGGCTGCCTGCCGATTCCACCAAGCTCCTGGTCCGGGCGATGGAAGAGAATGACTGCGACCTGGTTGTGGGAGACTTCTACCGGGTGGTCGGCGACAATGTTTCCCGCAAGGGCAGCATTACCGTAAACAGAGTCCTGACCCGGCAGGAATACGCTTCCTGGATGATGGAATCACCGGCGGACTATTACTACGGTGTGCTCTGGAACAAGCTCTACAAGAGGGAACTGATCCATACGTTCGGTCTGCGCATGGATCCGGAACTGAGCTTCTGTGAAGATTTCGTGTTCAACCTGGAGTACATCCTGCGCTGCAGGAGCATCTTCCCGCTGCAGGTGCCGGTCTACTACTATGTACGCACGGAAGGGTCACTGGTCAGCCAGAACCTGAACCTGCCCCGGCTGATCCAGTCCAAGACCTCCATCTATGCCTATTACGATCAGTTCTTCCGTACCCTGCTGGATGAAGAAACCTATGAGCAGGAACGGATGCATATCGCCCGCTATCTGGTCAGTGCCGGTACGGACGGTGCGGTCATCCCGCTCATGCCGGGAACGAAGAAGCTGGGCAGCGAGCAGATCTCCGTGCTGTATGACGCGGCGGACGCAAACAGCCGGATTTCCTCGTCCTACTACATGAAGAAAGCATTCGATCATCTTCTGAGCAGTGTGGCGCTGAAGTATAATCTGGGGCTGAGGGATGTGCAGATCTTCCATGCACTGCGCGAGACGGAAGCGGATACGCATCAGAAGGATCTCTCGGACTATACCGGGATTTCCCATGCCATGGTGCTGCTGTCGCTGCAGAAGCTGAGCCTGGAGGGATACATCCGGGTGCACTATTCAACAGACGGCATCCAGGTCAGTTTCCTGAAGCACGCGAATGCCCTGAGTGCGGATATCGATCAGGCCGTGCTGGATCTGATGAATCTCTGCATGAAGGACTTTACGGAAGAAGAGAAGAAGATAGCAGAGGATCTGAACAGAAGGGTCTATCTGAATCTCAGGAGAAGCCTGGAGGAATATGAGCAGTAGGGAACCCTCTCTGCAGGAACAGGCAGAACTGTTCATCGGAGCGGACAAGTGGCGGACAAAGGAGATCAAGGAATCCGGTCTGCGGTCTTTGATGATGGCGGACGGTCCGAACGGACTCCGGATCGAGACCGGAGACAGCATCGGATTCCGTCCCTCTGCCCCGGCAGTAGCCTATCCCACGCTGTCCGCACTGGGCTGTACCTTCGACAAGGATCTGATGTACCGGTTCGGGCAGGTCCTGGCGGATGAATGCATCCGGGACGGTGTGGATATCCTGCTCGGTCCGGGCATCAATCATAAGCGCAGCCCGCGGTGCGGCAGGAACTTCGAGTACTTCTCGGAAGATCCCATTCTGTCTTCGGAGCTGGCGTCCGGCTATATCCAGGGACTGCAGTCCTGCGGCATCGCAGCCTGCGTCAAGCACTTTGCGGCGAATTCCCGGGAGACCGGAAGACTGGTGCAGGACAGTGTGGTGGACGAACGTACACTGCAGGAAATCTATCTGTATCAGTTCGAACGGGTCATCCAGCAGGCACGGCCGTGGTCGATTATGGCGGCCTACAACCAGCTGAACGGTGCGTACTGCTGCGAGAACGAAGAACTGCTGCGGAATACGCTCCGCAGGCAGTGGGGATATGATGGTACGGTGATCTCCGACTGGGGCGCTGTCAGTGATCCGCTGCAGGCAGCGAAGAACGGACTGAACATTGAAATGCCCGGTCCGGATCACGGTACCGCAGAAGCATTGCTGGAAGGAATCAAGCAGGGGACGCTGTC
>JAEEYJ010000016.1 GCA_016291725.1 Solobacterium sp. | reverse complement strand
TACCACCTGTTTGAACGAAATTTTTCCCACTTTACCAGCTGCCCCTGTGCATCTTTTCTTCTGCACTATATACATACTGTTCGAGCGTCTCTGCACAATCATCCGGTACGCCGATTCCGATGTAGCAGGCCATCATGTATTCCTCCGGAACACCCAGTGCACGGCAGACATTCCTGCCTTCTTCTCCGACCGGAATCCGCAGGGAACAGGCCAGTCCTTCCGCGCTTGCCGCAAGGAAAACATTCTCTATAACACACCAGACGGAAGCGAACAGGTTCAGACCGTTCACTGCTGATGCCCGGAACAGTGCTTCCCCGGCCTTGAACAGTGGAATAACGACATACGATGCATCCGCAAGCATACTGTACTGCCGCGGTATCGCATACCGGTACATCTTCTGTTCCGGACGGTCTCCTTCTGTCACCTTGCTTTCTGCCTGGCGCTGTGACCATTCCCTGACGTACTGCAGTGCGTTTTCCTTTTCTTCATCGCTCTGCAGTACGATGAATTCCCAGTCCCGCATATGGTTGTTGGTCGGTGCCGCAAGCCCGGCATCCAGGATCCTCATCAATGCCTCTTCCGGCACCGGTGCATCGCTCCATTCCCGTGCCATTCTTCTGTTCTTTACCGCTTCATAGAATTCCATACTCTGATCCTCAGTAGAAAACAGAGCGGAAGACCCCGCTCTGCCCTTGTGTTACTGCTCGTCAATGTAGCGGCAGGCTGCCAGTGCGGCTGTTGCGCCGTCCGCGACCGCTGTTGTCAGCTGGCGCACGTTCTTCCGGCGGCAGTCACCCGCAACGTAGATGCCCGGCGTCTTTGTGATGCAGTGCTCGTCCGTATCGAAATAGCCGCGCACATCCAGGTCCGCCAGTACTGCAAACGCGTCGTTTTCCGGAATCAGACCGATCGCCACGAACAGTCCGTCCGCTGTGTAGACCGTCTCTTCACCGGTTGCGTTGTTCCGGGTGCGTACTCCGCAGAACTCACCGTTGTCTGTTTCCAGGCCGATGATCCGTACACCGGTATGCACTTCTACATTCTTCTGCCGGTTCAGCACTTCCTGCAGCTTCACTTCACCTGTCAGCTGAGGCAGATCCTGCAGGATGATGACCTTCTCGCATTTGCCTGCCAGAAGGATGGCTTCCTGCAGCGCAGAATTTCCCCCGCCGGCCATACAGACGGTCTTTCCTTTGTAGAAATCACCATCGCATACAGCGCAGAAGGAAATACCCTCGCCGACCAGATCGGCTTCTCCTTCAAGGCCCAGCATCCTGTGCTTGACACCGGTTGCGAGAATGACGGTGCGGCCTTCGTGCGCCGTGCCCTCTTCGGTCTTCACGGTCTTGACCGGACCATTAACGATCTGGCTGACGGTCTCGATCTCAAACTCAGCGCCCTGGGCAGTAATCTGGTCAAAGAGCCTGTCCGCGAATTCATTGCCGCTCATTACGGCTGTACCCGGGAAGTTCTCCACCCGCGGAGAATGGGTGATCTGGCCCCCGAATCCTTCCTTCTCGATGATCAGGACACTCTTGCCGTTGCGCAGAGCGTACAGCGCTGCTGTCATGCCGGCAGGACCACCGCCGACAACGATCACATCATAGATCATGATCAGCGACCCATCAGCCAGCCCTTGATGTCCGAAACACCGCGGTACTTCTCGAATCCGCCGTCCTTCAGAACAACCAGCGTCGGAGCCTGCTTGATGCCGTATTCCTTTACCAGTTCCGCTTCTTCATCCGCGTTCAGCGTACGGTAATTGATGCCTGCCTTGTCCAGCAGTGCACCGGCTGCCTTGCAGTTAGGGCAGGTCGGGGTCTTGAACAGCAGGATCTCGTTCTGCATCTCTTCCACTGCTTCCTGGATTGCCGGATCAGCAGCTTCTTCCGTCAGATCGACCGGTGCAGGCTTCGGTCCCTGGTGTGTCAGGCGGGAACGGCCGATGTCATAGACCTTGCGGTCCTTGAACTCCTGCGCCTTGCCGTCGTTCCAGTTCTGCACCGGACGATAGTAGCCTGTAATACGGCTGTAGACTTCCGTCTTCTTGCCGCAGATCGGGCAGGTGTACTGCTCGCCGCTCAGATAGCCGTGGTCTGCACAGACAGAATAGGTCGGGGAAATCGTATAATACGGCAGCTTGTAGTTCTCGGCAATCTTGCGCACCAGTACGGACGCAGCCTTCCAGTCCGGCAGTTTCTCGCCCAGGAAGGCGTGGAATACGGTACCGGATGTATACAGGGTCTGCAGGTCATCCTGGATGTCCAGAGCGGAGAATACATCCTCTGTATAGCCGACCGGCAGGTGCGAAGAGTTCGTATAGTACGGTGTGCCGTTCATGTTCGCTGTGATGATGTCCGGATAGGCTTCCTTGTCATGCTTGGCGAAGCGGTAGGTCGTGGACTCTGCCGGTGTCGCTTCCAGGTTGTACAGATCACCGTACATCTCCTGGTAGTCGGAGAGGCGCTCACGCATGTGGTTGAGGACATCACGCGTGAAGCGCTGTACACGCTCGTCCGTCATGTCTGCCTGCAGCCACTTCGCGTTCAGGCCGGCTTCGTTCATGCCGATCAGTCCGATTGTGGAGAAGTGGTTCTCGAAAGTGCCCAGATACCGCTTTGTGTACGGATACAGACCCTGCTCCAGCAGCTTCGTAATGACCGTACGCTTTGTCTTCAGCGAACGGGCGGAAATATCCATCAGGTTGTCCAGGCGCTTGTAGAAGTCCGCTTCATTCTCGGCCAGATAGGCAATGCGCGGCATGTTGATGGTAACGACGCCTACAGAGCCTGTGGATTCACCGGAACCGAAGAATCCACCGGACTTCTTGCGCAGCTCACGCAGGTCCAGACGCAGACGGCAGCACATGGAACGTACATCGCTCGGCTCCATGTCGGAGTTGATGTAGTTGGAGAAGTACGGTGTGCCGTACTTGGCTGTCATCTCGAACAGCAGCTTGTTGTTCTCGGTCTCGGACCAGTCAAAGTCACGGGTGATGGAATAGGTAGGAATCGGATACTGGAAGCCTCTGCCGTTG
>JAEEYJ010000107.1 GCA_016291725.1 Solobacterium sp. | reverse complement strand
GGTCAGGAAGTTCATCCTGTTCGTGCCTGCACCGACTATGCCTCTGAGACCGGCAGTGCCGAAGGAAAGGTCCTGGTAGAACCGCTCTTCTATATCCTTTTCATCATCCTTGATCCTGAGAAGCTCCGCTTTCAGCGGATCCCCGTCCTTCAGTTTCTCAAGCCACTCATAGTAACGTTCTTTCGCTGTCATAATGCCTCCATGATATTGTTTCAGAAACCACTGCCTTTATTTTAACTGAATCATTCCTGTTTGGCAGTACAATTCCACGAAGGAAAACTTGTTGCAAAAACCGCTTGCGCATTTTGATGGTGCATGCTATATTGTTAGAGCACTGATTGAAAACGTTGGCTTTGAAGAAGTACTCAAGAGGCCGAAGAGGTGCCCCTGCTAAGGGCATAGATCGGGAAACCGGTGCGAGGGTTCGAATCCCTCCTTCTTCGCCATCATTGGTTCCGTGGTGTAGTGGCTAACATGCCTCCCTGTCACGGAGGAGATCGCGAGTTCGATCCTCGTCGGAACCGCCATGATGCGAGTGTAGTTCAATGGTAGAACGCCACCTTGCCAAGGTGGACACGGCGGTTCAATTCCGCTCACTCGCTCCATTAAAAAAGAGACTGCGATGCAGTCTCTTTTCCTTTTCTCAGTGATTGAACGCGTCCGGCAGATCGTTTTCCAGCAGGATGGTATCCTCCGGTACCGCTTCCCGGAACAGGATGCTGAAAGCTTCCTCAATGCCGTCTACGGTACGGATATGCGCCGGATCAAAGCCACTGTCCTGCAGTCCCTGCATCACAGGCTCTGTCTGGATCCTGCCTACCAGAATAACTTCGTCGCATCTGTCCTTCATCTGTGTGCCGAACGTGCGGTTGATCTCCTTCTGCCGCTCTCCCAGTTCAATCATGCCCGGTGTGACAATCCAGCGTCTGCCCGGCATCAGGGAGAGGACCTCCAGTGCCATTTCAGCACCGCTGGGATTGGCATTGAAGGCATCGTCGATGAACCGCAGTCTGCCGATGGTCTTCCGCTCCAGCCTGTGCTCCACCTGCTTCATGGAACGGATGCCCCGCTGGATTGCGTTCCAGTCTACATCAAGCATCCGGCCTACCGCTGCACCGCACAGGATATTCAGGATGTTCAGTTCTCCCAGCAGCGGTGTATGCACCGGGATACGCTCTTCACCATGAACGATGGTGAAATCCGTGCCCTCCGCACTGTAGCGGATTTCCTGCGCCGTGTAGTCCGCACCATCGCAGTGGATGCCGTAGGATATGATCTTCACCGGATTCTCTACCGTATAGTTCCGTATGATCTCATTGTCGTAGTTCAGCACCGCTGTACCGTCCGGCGGCAGTTCCTCCACCATGCGCATCTTCTCATAGGTGATCTTCTCCTGGGAGCCGAAGGTCGCCAGGTGCTGCGGTCCGATGGATGTGACAACACCGATGGTGGGATGGACGAATTCCATCAGTTCACTGATATCCCCCGGCTTGTCCGCGCCCATCTCACAGACAAACACTTTGTGGATCGGCTTCATCTGTTCCCGGATGGTACGGGTAATGCCCATCGGTGTATTGTAGGAAGCCGGGGTCATCAGGGAATTGTATTTCTGGGAAAGAACAGCCTGGATGACATTCTTGGTGGATGTCTTGCCGTAGGAACCCGTGATGCCGATACGGATCAGATCCTTCCGGTCATTGAGGATATCCTTCGCTTCGTTCAGGAATCCCTGCTGTACCGCGTGTTCCACCGGCGACGTCACCCACCCCATGGGTACAATCAATGCCCAGGGGACAAACAGACTCATCAGCGGCAGAAGGCGCTGCATTCTGAGCAGTACCGGACAAAGCAGAGCAGCCAGGATGCACTCTGCAGCAATCTGACGCTTTACTCTTGCGGTATAGACCAAAGGCTTCCGGTAGGAAGCTTTTCTTTCCTGTACAAATGCATATACAGCCAGTACAGCCAGACCGGGCATTCCCAGACCAGTCACAGCAGCCGCAAGCGCGATCGCAATCGGAATGACGCCTGCTTTCAGCCGCAGTACAGCGTTTTCCCGGATCCACTCCAGGTATCTGGAATTGATATAGCTGTTCTGCTGGTAGATATGCAGTGCGTGCTTTGCAGGCACCAGCATTGCGGCAGCGAGCAGTATCAGGGTCAATGCGGTACGCATATCAGAAATCCCCCCGGAAGAATACATCCAGTACGGCATTGAACCGGGCAGCCTGATGGATGAACGCCCAGTGGTCATCTCCCTGGAAGACCGCCAGACCGGCATCCGGCATCTCTGCCTCCATGATGCGTCCCTCTTCGATGGGTGTCGCTGTATCCTTGTCGCCGAACACCAGCAGAACCGGACAGGTCACCTTCGGCAGCAGCGGCCTGACATCATCGTTGACCACCTTTACGAACGTAGTGCGCATGACACCTGCGGCATTCTGGTAGTCCTCCGAACCATGCAGTTCCTGAAAGCGTTCCAGCACCATTTCATTGTGCGTTGCCGTGAGGAACTTCTTGCCTGCAGCGTAGATTTTTTTCTTCAGGCGGGAATCCTTCGGGGGATGCAGGCGCAGACCGGCCGCACCGGTCAGTACCATCTTCTTGACCGGCCCCTTCTCTGCTGCGTAGCGGATCGCTACCCGGCAGCCGAACGAATGGCCGATCAGCACGGGATTCTCAATCCCGTTCTCCTGAATGAAGTCCGCAAGAAAATCCCGGTAATCCGGTACACCCCAGGTTTCATCCGGTTCATCGCTCTCTCCGAATCCGGGGAAGTCGATATTGTACAGACTGCACCTTCCTTTGAGATGTTCCTCGATCAGCCACATGTGATCCTTGTTCTCACCCCATCCATGCAGCAGAAGGACATCCTGTCCTTCTCCGCTGTGCCGGTAGGCTGTTCTGATACCGTGATATACTCCGAACTCAGTCATGCTTCTTCTGTTTCTTCGCTTTCTGTTCTTTCTTCGTAGGAACGCGCCAGATGCGGAACTGTACACCATCCTGTACATTCTCCGCATCCACGCGGTAGCCGTAGGTTGTTACGACACGGTAGACGATGGACAGTCCGAGTCCGAACTGACCATCGGTTCCTTTTTCATAGGGTTCAAACAGGACATCCAGGCGGTCCTCTTCAATCGGATTGCCATCGTTGTGGATGATCAGTTCATAGGGGTGCAGTTCGATGCGAATGGTGCTTCTGGCATAGCGCAGTGCGTTGTCCACCAGATTCTCCACCACAATGCGCCAGGGATCCTCTTCACCGTGAAACATCACATGTTCATCCTGAATCCTGACAAAGGTGATTTCCGGACGGATGACCTTCAGGGACAGAAGCACCTTGTCAACGATTTCATTCATGTCCAGATTGTCCCCTTCCGGACAATCATCCAGCAGGTAGCCCATCTTGTTCAGAGTGATCAGACTGCGTACCTTGTTCTCCAGACGGTCCGCATGCTCAATGATGACATCCACGGATTTTTCCAGCGATCCGTACGGGTAGATTCCGTCCTTGATGCTTTCTCCGTAGCTCTTGATCGTAGCCACCGGTGTCTTCAGGTCATGGGAAATGTTCTGGAGCATTTCCTGCTTCATATGATTCTGCCGCTGCAGCTCGAAGTTCATATCCATCAGTGCGTCCGCAAGATCACCGATCTCATCATGGCGGTCGATCTCCAGGTAGGCGAATTCATCATTCTTGATTTTGTTGATGAAGAGCTTCATCTGGTTGATGGGATGGATGATGGATGCGACCCACAGCATCAGCATCACGAACAGGAAGGTAACAACACCTACCGTTGTATTGACCGAGTTGACTGTCAGGCCAGCCCGGAAGGTTTCCTCGTACTGTCCGGGGAGGTAGGATACCAGCCAGCGGCCTTCCGCAATCTCTGTAAATGTATATACGGAATTGATGCGCATCCCGACCCGGTCCCGGTAGGTAATGGTAAAGTCACCTTCCGCTCCGCTGAGGATCTTCTCCTTTATGATCTCTTCATCCTGATCGCTGATGGCCTGCCGGTTCAAAGGACGGAACGTCCCTGTTCTCCCGTCGTAGATTTCCATCAGCACGTCACCGTCCACCGGAACAGAACCATAGGAAGATTCGGGATATCTGGCCATGTAGTAGGCTGCCTGGTCGTGGGAGCCGTGCAGCACCCGTTCCATCTCATTGTCCGTAAAGCTGTTGATCTGCGGTATCAGCACAATCAAAATGAACATCGAAAAGATGGTCACTACAAACATAATCAATGTCAGCAGCTGCTGCGACAGTGTCAGTTCTCTCAGCCAGATATAGAATCTCTTCATCAGCCCAGACGGTATCCGAAACCGTAGATCGTATGGATGGTCAGGTCAGGCATCTTCCTGCGCAGACGGCGCATGGTGTCGTCCACAACCCGGTCGTTTCCGTAGTAGTTTGTATCCCAGATCTTCTCCAGGATCTGCTCTCTGGTAAAAGCGGTCCCGCGGTTCCTGACAAACAGCATCAGCAGATCGAATTCCTTCGTAGTCAGATCCACGGTCTGTCCGTCCCTGCTCACCGTACGCTGTGATTCATCGATCGCGTAGCCGTCCACTGCAAGCAGCGGACCATCCCCGCGGTACGCTCTGCGCATTACGTTGTTCACCCGCAGAACAAGCTCCTTCGGTGAGAACGGTTTGGTGATGTAGTCATCACTGCCCTTCTCCAGTCCGATGATCCTGTCAAATTCCTTGTCCCGGGCAGACATAAAGATCACCGGAATGTCCGGGTCATTCTGCCGGATGTCCTCAATCAGATCAAAGCCGCTTTTGTTGCCGAGCATAATATCCAGAACCCAGAGGTGTACATCATCATCTCCGGTATGGGAATAGGCTTCATCGTAGGTGAAATAGGAACGTACTTCGTAGCCTTCCTTCTCCAGGTAGCGCTTCACCAGTTCGTTCAGATCGCGTTCATCCTCAACAATACAGATTACTTTCTTCATAGTCACCTCTGCATTATTCTACCACAGAATCCTGCTGCAGTATTTCCGCCATGCTCATGCCTTCCTGCCGGAACCAGTAATCCATGCCGTGCTCCGTATCGATGAACATCTCACCGTGCACAGCACGCTGGTTTTCGGGAAGCGGTGTACGCCAGTCACCGTAGTACAGCTCCAGTATCCTTTCCGGTTCCTGCGGGCACCAGAATCCGGTATCTTCGAATTTCAGCTTTATGCGCTTCTGCGGATCATAGAGGGAAGAAGGCATCAGGATCTGTTCTTCATGACCCGCCCGGTAGAAGATATTGTAGCATTCCCGGCAGTCCTGCAGATTCCGCAGCAGAATGCCTTCCGCACGCAGTGCAGACGCTCTGCGCTGTTCATACGGCAGCCTCTGCAGCATTTCGATCTGCTCCGGCAGTACTTCCCCGCTCATGCGCAGTGCGTCCTTGTTCATCAGTGCACGCAGACGGTAGTCTGCCTTGCGCTGAAGAAACCTGCCGAACGCATTCTG
>JAEEYJ010000106.1 GCA_016291725.1 Solobacterium sp. | reverse complement strand
GTGCTGCACAATCTGGCGAAAAAGGTCACCTACCGGCTGTGCAGTGTCAGCGGCGGTCTGATGTTCAATGCGATTCCCAGGGAAGCAGAAGCGATCATTGCGGTGGAAGCGGATGAAGCAGTGGTCAAGGCCGTCATCGGCAGGGTTATGGGTGAAGTGGCGGCAGAACTGAAGGCCAGTGATCCGGATGTGAAGTGGACGCTGGAACCCGCAGAGGCTGAGAAGATGATGGACGCTGTATCCACGAAGTGCGTGGTCGAAGCGCTGTACAACATCCCCAACGGTGTCCGTATGATGAGCAAGGAGATCGAAGGCCTGCCGGTAACTTCAACGAACATGGGCGTGGTCAGGACAAAGGAAGACCGGGTTACGATCAATACGATGCTGAGATCCTCCTCCCGTTCCTGCTCGGATGACTACATTGACAATATCGTTTCCGTAGCGAAGCTCTGCGGTCTGGAAGACGTGGAATACGGCATGTGGCTGTCCGCCTGGCCGTACATGAAGGAATCAAAGCTGCGTGAACTGGCACAGAGGCTGTATGCCGAACGCCATAACGGCGAACGGATGGAAGAGCTTGCCGGACACGGTGGACTGGAGCTGGGTGTGTTCAGTGAAAAGATCCCCGGACTGGATATCGTCACTCTGGGCTGCGACCATGGCGATGAGCATACCGTTACGGAATGGATGAGCATCTCCTCCTTCGGCAGGGTCTATACCCTCATCCAGGACATCCTCACCGAGATGACCAAAGCCTGAAATCCATTATCATGACAGGAAACAAGGACTGCCGGCGAAGGCAGTCCTTTGTTCTATGCAGGCAGGGTTGAAGGTATAATGGTAATGTAAAGAGAGGAGAATCACCATGCTCGCTGATCAGGAAGGCAGATACCGCTGGGTCTATGAAATGGACATGAAGAAGAACAAGTCCATCCTCTGGTTCATACTGAAGATTGTACTGGGCATTCTATTGTTTCTGTTCCTGTTCCTGCTGTTCCTGTGCTTCCGCAGCGGCTTCTCCTGGGAGGAATTCTTCTGGCTGGGCCGTATCATCCTGCTGTGCGGCATAGCAGCCGCGGCAATCACGTACGGGTGCTACTGGTTCGTATCCTGGCGTTTCCAGGAAACCTATGTCCTGCTGTATGAAATGGATGAAGAAGGCATATTCTACAAACAGTCGGAGAGCCAGGAAGAGAAGACGAAAATGATCGCCTATGCGGCCGCGGTAACCGGTACGCTCACCGGCAATTACGGATTGCTCGGTGCGGCTGCTGCAGCGAATTCCGGCACCCGCTTCGCCTTCGATAAAGTGCGTTCTGTTTCTTCCCGTCCGCAGGACGATCTGATCAATGTGAATACCGCGCTCATGCACCATATGATCTATGTGAATCCCGCAGACTATGCCTTTGTGCATCAGTATATCTGCGACCGCTGTCCGGATGCCCGGCTGCAGTAAGCATTCAGAAAGGAGACACAGCCATGCCTGAAATCGTATTCCAGTACCGGCGCATCACTGCCCGCTACCGTGATATCGGCGACCCGGAAGGGGATGCCTGGACTTTCTATGATGATGGTACAGTCATTCATACATTCTACGCTGTCGGCTACAAGGATCAGGTCAGGACCATCACGGTTGCCCGGGATCCTGCGCTTTCCGGCGCAATCAGGGAATATATCGATGCGCATGATGCAGAGATCCGTTCCATCCCGCACAGCCTCAACAACGGCTCCCTGGATGGCTACTACGATCTGTTCACCTTCAAGGATCACTGCATCACGGGCATCAATGTCACCCACGACCATCCCGATGCAAAGGATCCTGTCTGGCAGGAACGCTACGCTGACAATATGGTCCATGAAGCAAAGCTGGTAGCGCTCTACCGCGGCATCTACGCCATCATCCAGCAGTACCTGCCGGATGTACGCATTCCGCTCAGAGGCGCGGGGATTGCCTAGGACAGGAAGGAGATATGATGGACAGGACCTACGATGAAATCATGCGGGATATCGAATCCGGCCTTTCCGGGGATCCGAAGGAAGACGCAGAATACCTGAAGGAAATGGCGGAAGTCTGGAAGGACCATGAAGAGGCCGAAAGGATCCACCGCGCCATTGCCAGATTGCTGTACGGTCTGCTGCCGCAGGAAGGGCAGGCGAAGTTCGCGGCGGATACCGGGAAGGAACGGAAGGACATCATGGAACGGCTGGAGAACGTACGCTTTCTCATGTTCCGCAAAAAGTACGATGAAGCCCTCAAAGAGATGGAAACGCTTGTAGAGATGGCGGAGCACAGCCTGTATGCCGACGAAGACGCAGCCATGTACTTTTCCTTTGACGAGGCCTTTGAGGAAGTCCTCTACATCGCCGTCCATGAGCCGGTAAAGGAAATCCACCGGGCAGCCATTCCCATGAGCCGGATCTACGGTACTTACGGAATCCTGCTGGTGGAGCTCGGCAGGGTGGCGGAAGCACAGAAAGCCCTGGAGAAGGGACTGCGCTGGAACCCCATCGACTGTGAGATCCGGGCGGAATACGCAGAAACCTTCAAGATGCAGAAGGACTATGAGCACTATCTCGATGAAGTACTGGCTTCCTTCCCGTATATCTTCC
>JAEEYJ010000105.1 GCA_016291725.1 Solobacterium sp. | reverse complement strand
TGCCAAACCGATTATGTTTCCGCAGCCGGTGCTGATTGTCGCAACCTACGATGAAAACGGTGTACCGGACGCTATGAACGCAGCCTGGGGCATTACAACCGACTTCAGCGAAATCAGCATCAGTATGTCCGAGCACAAAACAACGGAAAACGCGATGAAAAGAAAAGCGTTTACGGTCAGTATGGCAACGGAGGACTGGGCTGCTGCCTGTGACTATGTCGGCATCGAATCCGCGAACGAAGTACCGGACAAGTTCGCCAGAGCCGGATTCCATGCCACAAAGAGCGAATACGTGGACGCACCGCTGATCGACGAGCTCCCCATGGCACTGGAATGCCGGGTCAAGAGCTTCAACGACGGCATCCTGATCGGTGAGATCGTAAATGTATCCGCAGACGAGTCCGTTGTTACGGACGGAAAGATCGACCCGAAGAAGCTGAAGCCGATTACCTTCGACCCGGCCAACAATGCCTACATCGGCCTGGGTGAGAAGGTCGGGGATGCCTTCAAGGACGGACTGAAGTTCAAGCAATAATAAAAGATGCGTGCCTTCCGGCACACATCTTTTTATAGTCCCTTGTCTTCTTCTGTACTGTCTTCCTGATCCGGTTCTTCTATGGTTTCCTCCGGTTCAGGGATTTCCTCCGGCTCCGCCGGCAGTTCAACACCCAGCTCCTTCAGCCACCGGTTCCCCAGCGTACTCTGCTGGAATGCCCGCAGGCCGGGGAGGCTCTCTTCCGGGATTCCTTTCCCTTCATTCAGCGCGATCCGGGTCAGGAAGGCTTCCGCAATGTTCTTGTAGATGCCGATCAGATGCTTGTTGTAGCGGTAGCCGGGATAGTCGCCGTCCAGCAGCTGCTGAAAGAACGCTGCACCGAGATCATCCGTGCCTTCGTAGAACTTTTTCGCTTCCCTGCCGAGCTTCACCACCAGCATCTGGTCCAGGACTTCCGCGTGTTTGTCCAGTGCATCGTACAGCGGAGCGATCAGGTCCACGGATCCAGTGTGATACAGCTTGTTCGGTATGGCCAGGAACAGATAGAACCAGCTGTCTTCGTGATCATTGGGGTTGATCTTTCCACCCGCGTTGTACAGGGCGTCCACCTGCAGCTTTTCCAGGTCTTCCTGAAGGAGGTCTCCCTTGCGGAAGTAGGCATCGCCGAACATCTTCAGCACCAGGGCTTTGTTCAGGTATTCCGGTGTATCGCAGCCCTGGATGATTTCCTCTGCGTGATTGTAGAAGGTGGTTTCATCATCCAGATGATCCATGATCGTCAGTACGGTACGGAGGCGTGATCCATGTTTGGTCACGAAGAATGACCTGGCAATCAGGTACAGCAGCATGATCAGGACCAGTAGCATTATTCTCATAGCAGTATTCCTCCCTCATCCGGACTGATTCCATAATACAGTATTTCCAGGCTCCTGCTGTAAAAGAAAAAGCGGAATTCATCTTCCGCTTCCCTGATTCAGAATGTATAGGTTTCCGGTGCTTTGGTAAAGCTGGAGAAGGTTGCCGCGGCGTTTTTGAAGTAGTAGACCGCTGTATTCCCGTCCCCGGGCCTGTACATATGCGCCAGGCTGGGATAGGCTTCCAGCATGCTTTCCTGGGCTTTGATCCGCTCTTCTTCTGTATCATCCTCCACCAGCTCACCGGTGACGCGGATCCAGTCTCCGTTGAGGAAGGCGCAGATCTCTGCCTTCGGATTGGCCTTGAGCTGCTTCGCGACCGGTTTGACATTGCCGGTCTGGATGTACAGCTTGCCGTTGTAGATATGAATGGTGCCGAAGGGACGTACGCGGGGCTGGTCACCCTCAACCGTAGCCAGGAAATACGTACCGGCATCCTTGAGGAACTGACATACTCTTTCCATAGTGGAACCTCCTTGGTCTGTCTCTATTATAGAATCGCCTTCAGCAGGATTTCCACACCGATGACAATCAGGATGATGCCGCCCGCTGCCGTCGCTCTGTCCGCAAGGTGTTCCCCGGCTTTCCGGCCGATCTGCAGCCCGAAGAGGCAGATGAGGAACGTCACCGCACCGATGATCAGCACACAGACCAAAGCCTGCGGAAACGGGTAGGTACCGATGGTGAAGCCGACGGACAAGGCGTCGATGGAAGTCGCGACTCCCTGCACCAGCAGTGTTGCGTGGGACAAAGACTGTTCCTCCGGGTTGCCCTTGATGCCTTCGAGGATCATCCGGATGCCGAGGAAGGACAGCAGCGCACACGCGATCCAGGGCAGATACGGCTGCAGCTGGTGGAACAGGGACAGAAGCACTCTGACACAGATCCACCCGAGCATAGGCATCAAAGCCTGGAAGAAGCCGAATACCCCGGCTACTTTGCACTGCCGGGACAGCCGCATCCGGCTTTCATGGAGGCCGTCCACCAAGGATACAGAAAAAGCATCCATGGCCAGCGCCGCGCCCAGCAGAACCGAATTGATCAGAAACAGCAGATCCAATGCACACCTCCGAAAACAGAATCATTGTGTCACTGCATGCACGAGTTAGTCAAAGATAACAGGACCACAGAAAATACAGGATCCCCGAGGATCCTGCATTTCTTGATGTAAACAGGCAGATCAGAGGGTGAAGACTCGGCCCGGCTTTCTTTCCTTGTCTGCCGGTTCTTCTGCGGCATAGCCTACGATCAGGTTGCCGATGCCCTCGTATTCGCCTTCCACACCGGCCTTCTTCAGGAAAGCCTTGCCTTCTTCGGTGTCGAAGACTTCCTTGGCTCTGTGGATCCAGCAGGAGCCCAGCCCGAGCTCATGCGCCGCGAGCATCATATTGCCCATAACGAGGGAACCGTCATAGACATGGATCGGGTTCTCCTTCGGTGCGAGCGCGACCAGGACATACGGCGCACCGTAGAACGGATCGCCGGGCCTGCCCATGACAGCCGCATTGAGTTCAGAGAGACGGTCACGGACCGCTTTGTCGGTTACGATCAGTACAATGGGACCCTGGGTATTCATTCCGGATGCGGCCCAGATGCCGGCTTCAGCGATTTCCTTCAGGGTTTCTGCGGGAACAGGCTTGTCTGCGTACTTGCGGACACTGCGCCTTGTGCGGATGGCTTCCAGTACATTCATACGTGCTTTCCTCCTATTTGATAACGTGAATGTTGTGTACAGGTTCGAATTCTATGGTTTTGTGTTCCAGGATCCAGTCAGCGATCAGTTCTACATAGCTGGCCGGAAATCTCTTTACAGTGGGTGCTTTGCGGATGGCGGGGAAGTCACCGCCCCCGGAAGCCCGGTAGTCGGTGATGCAGAGGGTGAATTCCATGTCATCGGTGACCGGCTGTCCGTTGAAGGTGAGACCGAGGATCCGGCTTCCCGGGGCGTTGGAAACTTTGATGGTATACTCAATTCCGTCCACCATGTCGTAGTCGAACGGTTTCGGTTTCGGTTCCAGATACTGCCTGGCAACCGTAATGGCATCATTGCGGATGGTCCAGTATTCTGCGTTTTTCTCCAGGTATTCCTTCAGGATCCGGCCGTTGATCTTCTTGACGACCGGGGTGTTGGGATAGACATAGGTGCCGACGATATCGCGCATGGTGATATCATGCCGGAAGCCGGTCGCGTCCAGGAACAGTGCACTGGCTGCCAGATCCGCACCGGTGATTTCCCGGGAAACACGGTTCAGGAAGGTAATGATCTGGTGCTTGTGGAAACGGGCATCGGCCTGGTCTTCGACGTGGAGATCCATCGATGTTGTACCGAGCGGCTGATCCAGCCACTGCAGGCATTCGTCCTCTTCCGGCTGCACCAGTTCCATGATGCCTTCGTCCGCGTCCATATCCGCGTCCAGCAGCCGCGGCTCGATTACCCCGGTATCGGTGTAGATGTCTATGCAGGCCAGCTGGGCAGCCCGGCTTTTTGTCTGGGTATAGACGGTGCCGTTCCGTGTGCCGATATAGGCGATGTGCTGGTGGCCGGTGATCAGGACATCAATGCCCCGTACCTGCTCCAGAAGGGCATAGCCTTCGTTCTCTCCGGTCTGTTCCTCCGTAGGCACTCCGGTCACAGGATCCTTCTCAAAGCCACCGTGGTAGACACAGACAATGTAGTCCGGCTTCTCCAGATGCTTGAGCAGATCCACGGTCTTCTCCGCGGTCTTTACCGCACTGAGGAACTTCATCCCCTGGATATGTTCCTGGGGCTCCCAGTGGGGTATATACGGGGTACAGAGACCGAACAGGGCAATCTTCTTACCGGCGAGTTCCTTGATGACGTAGGTGGGCCCGAGCGGCACACCTTCGTCTATCACATTGGCCGTCATGCAGGGCGCGTCCAGATTCTCCAGATGCCGGTACAGGATATCCTTGCCGTAGTTGAAATCGTGGTTTCCCACATTGACGAAGTCATAGCCCATGGCATTCATGACCTTGGTGACCGGTGATACTTCATCCCTGTGGCAGTGGAAGTGGTAATAATCCAGAGGGGAACCTTCCAGAACGTCCCCGTTGTCAATCACCAGGGTATTCTCGTCGCGCAGGGCACAGATCAAAGTTTGCATGCGGGCAAGGCCCTGGTTTACCGATGAATGGTCCGTGTACTGATAGGGATAGATATAACCGTGCGTGTCGCTGGTTGCGAGCAGACGTATGCGTTTTGCCATGAGGAGTCCTCCACTATCATTCTATGACGAAGGAAGCACAAAGAACAGGGGATATGAAAGGCAGCCGGGATCTCCGGCTGCCGGTCTGATTACTGTGCAATCCTCTGCTGCAGAGGGACTGCCTGCTAGATGCAGGTATACCCACCGTCTACCGGCAGAGCGATTCCGGTGATGTAGGACGAATTGGGGGACGCCAGGAATACGATGGAAGTATCCAGCTCGCCTTCATTGCCGTAGCGGCCGAGCGGGATCATGACCTGTGCGTTCTGCTGGAAGAAGTCGGAATCCAGGGTTTCCTTGGTCAGCGGTGTATAGAAGTAGCCCGGGCAGATCGCATTGACGGTAATGCCGTAGGCGCCCCATTCCGCTGCCAGCGCTCTTGTCAGGTTGACGACACCGCCCTTGGCTGCGTGGTACGGCGCAGATCCGGCGATCTTATTGCCGACCAGACCGTACATGGAAGCGATGTTGATGATCCTTCCGTATCCGGCAGGGATCATTGCCTGGTTGGCTACTGCACGGGCGAACTTGAAGGTACCGAACAGGTCAACGTCGAATTCCTTCTGGAACTGTTCGTCCGTGATGTTCTCCGCATGCTCCACCGCACCGGTACCGGCGTTGTTGACGAGGATATCAATCCGCCCGTAGCGTTCCACGACCTTCCGTACGGTTTCTTCCACCTCTTCGGTATTCGTAATGTCGCATTTGATCGGCATTGTCTCAACACCGTGCTGTTCCTCGATCTCCCGGCACACTTCCTGCAGCTTGTCGAAACGGCGGGCAATCGCAACAATGGTGCATCCCTGGTTCGCCAGTGCGTGGGCCATCTGTACACCGAGTCCTGTGGAGCAGCCGGTAACGATGGCAACGTTTCCGGAGATTTCAAAAATACGTTTGAACATTATGTGTCCTCCTTAATTATGCAGTTCACTGCTGACGACCACAGTCGTCTCTCTATAAACATTATAGCGGATAAAAGCGGGAAAACCCACAGAAGCGGCTGCGGGAAATGAATCCCGCTCTGTACAAAAAACACCCGTATCAGGGTGTTCTTTTTGTTACGCCTTGTCTGCCGTGATCTTGTCCAGCAGTACAAGCAATGTCTGCTTCTCTTCGCTGCTCAGATTCCTGAAGACTTCAGCTGCAGCGTTGGCTCTCTCATCC
>JAEEYJ010000104.1 GCA_016291725.1 Solobacterium sp. | reverse complement strand
GGGACAGCAGGATCCTCTCCTTGACCGGTACATCCGTGAATTCAAAGAAGAACAGAATCACGAAGGGGAAGAGGATCAGGCACAGGGTTGTTGTCAGGATGATCTTGGTCTGCAGCCTGAGCCTGTGGAAACGGAAACGATTCTGCAGCAGATCCTGCCAGGTAAGGAATCCGAGACCACCGCAGATGATCAATGCAATGATGATCAGATTTACAGGTATATTTGCAGCATAGGCAGTAAGCGAGGCGTAGGGGGCGTTGGTGCCCATCAGGTCAAAGCCGGCATTGCAGAAGGCGGACACGGAATGGAACAGCGCATAGCCGACTCCTGTCATCATTCCGTAGCGCGGGATGAAGACGAAGGAGAGCAGTACAGTGCCTATGGCTTCAATGAGCAGTGTAACCTTCAGTATGAAGCCGGTCAGGCGGACAATCCCGCCGATCTGGGGGGCAGAGATGGAATCACGCATCGTACTGCGCTGCAGGATGCTGATCCGCTGCCCGGTCAGGACAAAGACAGCGACCGCAATGGTCATAACGCCCAGTCCGCCGATCTGGATCAGGAACAGCAGTACGCACTTGCCGAATACGGACCAGGAAGCTGCCGTGTCGCAGACGACCAGCCCGGTTACGCAGACTGCCGATGTGGCGGTGAACAGGGCATCAGGAAACGGTGTACTGCGGCCGGATGCTGAGCAGACCGGCAGGCACAGCAGGAACGCACCGATAAAGATCAGGGATAGAAAACTGAGCAGAATGGTGCGGAATGATGTGAAATGATCCTGCAGAAATGTCCTGAAATCCTTCATAGAGAACTCCTGTTCTGAGCACATTATAGGATTCCGTGCATTAAGACGGCGTTAGGGTTGACTGCCTCTGCGTTAAAATTCCGTTAAAAAAGGATTCCCTGCGGAATCCGGATCAATGGTTTGCTGTATTCAGGGGCTCAGGCGTCGTCAACAGCGAGATTGGCCTTGACATCGCAGTACATGGCGATGATGGTTCCTTCCTGGAGCTCTTCGTTGGCATCGAGAGAGATGATGGCAGGCAGGATGCCCACGGGGGTATTCACCTGCAGGATGGTGCATCCGCACAGGAGATCGCCGAACTGCAGGTAATGGGTACGTCCGGAAACAACGGTACCGATGATGAAGGAGAAGGTTTCCGAGGACCCTTCCTTCGGCAGCAGACTGCCGGAAAGAGCGAGGAACGGTTCGGGTTCATCGGGGAAGTCTGTATGGAAAGCTTCTTCCGTAGAATAGAGCGTATAGTCGAACGGAAACAGGCAGACTGCGGTTCTCTGTACAGTGTCCTCAAGCTTTCCGGGAATCCGCTCCCGGCTGACGGTCTCTGCCTGGATGTGCTGGTCCCGGATGGCTGCTTCGTAGCATTCATTGCCTTCCTGCGGGAGATCCAGCCGGAAGACGTATTCCACGTCCAGTACAGGACTGTCCGCAATCACCAGGTCCAGATCCTTGATCTCCATGACACCGCTGTTCATCACCAGGTGGAAAACAGCCTGCAGGACAGTTTCTCCCTCGGTATCCTTGATATCGTATACGGACAGAATATGCTGGTTTTCACTGTTGGTATATGTATGGTCCGGTCTTTTCTGCAGCAGATGGAGCAGTTCGGAAATCAGGTCCGATTCATTGGCCGGATCGATAAAGCATTCTATATGTACAGGCATAGGCACCTCCAAAGGGATCATAACAGAATCCGTGGCATTCAGGGATAATTTTGCTACAATACTGAATAGACGTAAAGGAGAAAACAACATGACAGACAGAAACCAGAATCCGGAAAGCTGCAATGGTGCATGTGAAACCTGCGGCACAGACTGTCCTTCCCGGACAGGCGGAGCACCGGATTTCAGAATAGAGCCGCATCCGCGCTCTACCATCAGGAAAATGATCGGCATTGTATCCGGCAAGGGCGGTGTAGGCAAGTCGTTCGTAACATCTGCACTGGCTTCCGAAATGCAGCGCAGAGGATACCGTACAGGTGTACTGGATGCGGATATCACCGGTCCTTCCATGGGCAAGGTCTTCGGTGTCACGGAGAAAGCGATGGGAGACGGGGAACTGATGTACCCGGCTTTCACAAAGACCGGCATCCAGGTCGTTACATCGAATATGCTGCTGCAGAGCGATGACCAGCCGATCGTCTGGCGCGGCCCCATCGTTGCCGGCCTGATCAAGCAGTTCTATCAGGAAGTGTTCTGGGACAGAGTGGACTATATGTTCGTGGATATGCCTCCGGGAACCGGTGATGTGCCTCTGACCGCGTTCCAGTCCTTCCCGCTGGACGGGATTATTGTGGTCACCAGTCCGCAGGATCTGGTATCCATGGTTGTGGAGAAGGCCATCAACATGGCCCGGATGATGAATATCAAAGTACTGGGCCTGATCGAGAACATGAGCTGGGTGGAGTGCCCGGACTGCGGCAGGAAGATGTACGTATTCGGTGAATCGCACATTGAAGAAGTGGCCGCAAAGTTCGGTACAGAGGTCCTGGCAAGAATTCCGCTGGATGAAAAGAACGCCAGAGCGAGCGACGCAGGCGAAATTGAAGAGCTGGAAGTGGAGCCGCTGAAGAAAGCCGCGGATCTCATCGAAACATTGTAGAAAGTTCACCGGAAGTTCAGATTGGACAGCTATACTCACACTATGACCAGACTGTTGATTGTCGATGATGAAGCGAATATCCGGACAATGATCCGGAAATACGCAGTATATGAAGGCTTTGAAGCTGATGAAGCACCGGACGGGATGCAGGCGGTGGAGATGTGCCGCAGCTGTCATTATGATCTGGTGATCATGGATGTCATGATGCCGGAGCTGGATGGGTTTTCGGCTGTCAAGGATATCCGCCGGTTCAGTCCGCAGATCCCCGTAATCATGCTGACGGCGCTGGGCGAGGAATACGACCGGATCCACGGCTTCGATGTCGGTGCAGACGACTATGTTGTCAAGCCGTTCTCCGGCAAGGAACTCATGATGCGCGTAAAGGCGATCCTCAAGCGCACCAGCGGCGGAGAAGCCGCAGATGACCGTTTCATCATGGGCGGTCTGGAAGTGGATTATTCCGCACGTGTCGTAACGGTTGACGGGGAGCGTGTGGCTTTCTCGCCGAAGGAGTATGAACTGCTGGTGTATCTGATCCGCAACCGGGGCATTGCTGTAACAAGAGAGGCTGTTCTGGAGCATGTATGGGGGTACAACTATTTCGGGGATGACCGTACGCTGGATACACATATGAAGCTTCTGAGAAAGAATCTCGGTCCCTACGGTAAATGCATTGTTACGTTGAGAGGAGTCGGCTACCGCTTTGAAAAAGATGCCTGATCTGAAACACAAAACCGGCAGGCTGCTGGGAATCTACGCAGTGCTCATCATTGCGTTGATTTTCATTTTCCAGGCAGTACTGCTGCAGCCGATGTACACCCGCTCCAAGATCCGCAGTGTCAATACGGTCACTGAGCAGATCGCAGCGGCCCTGGATACCGATACGTATCTGGACAGCGTCTACCGGCTGAGCAGGGAAAACGATGCCTGCATCCGGATCGTTGCGGATACGTACGAAGTAACGGATCAGGCAGTAGGCTGTGTACTGAACCGGATGAGTCCATGGGAGACCCGGGAACAGATCGTACTGGCTGAAGAAAACGGAGGAAGCTGGCTGAGCATCCTGGAAGACAAGCATGGCGCGGAAGGACTGCAGAGCATCATCAGCACCCGTGTACAGGAGGACGGTACGGTAATCATGGTCAGCACCAATCTGACAGCGCTGAACGCAACGGTGCGCACGCTGCGGGTCCAGATGCTGTTCATCGCCGGGATCCTGGTCATCGCAACACTGCTGCTGGTACTGGTGCTGAACAGATGGATCGGTGATCCGCTGGTGAAGATTGCCCGGGAGGCGGAGAGCCTTCCGGAAGGCAGCTACCATATAGATGAATCCACCAATGTGTTCAAGGAAGCCGTGGAGCTGAACCGTACCCTGGAACAGGCAGCCGCGGATATCCGCAAAGCCGACCGGGCCAAGCGGGATCTGCTGGCGAATGTGTCGCATGATCTGCGTACGCCGCTGACCATGATCGGAGGATACGGTGAGATGATGCGGGACATTCCGGGAGAGAAGACAGATGAGAACCTGCAGGTCATCATTGATGAATCCAGGCGCCTGAACAGCCTGGTCAATGACCTGCTGGACCTGTCAAGGCTGCAGGATGAAAGAATCAGCCTGCAGTATACGGTGTTCAGCATGGATGAACTGGTGCGCCGCGAACTGCGCAAGTATGAAGTCTTCAAGGTACAGGACGGATATGAATTCATGTGTTCCGCTGAAGAGCATCTGTACGTCCGTGCGGATGAGCAGCGGATTGCCCAGGTCGTGAACAATTTCCTGAGCAATGCGGTGAACTACTCTGCGGAAGACCGCAGGATCGGTGTACGCTGTTACCGTCAGGAAGACCTGGTGATCACGGAAGTGGAAGATCACGGAGAAGGGATACCGGAAGAACAGCTGAAGGATGTCTGGGAACGGTACTACAAGGTCGACCGGACCCATGTACGCCCGGTGAGCGGGAGCGGGCTGGGTCTGGCAATCGTGAAGGAGATCCTGGAGCTGCACGGGGCGCAGTACGGTGTCCGCAGCAAGGAAGGAGAAGGCAGCACATTCTGGTTTGCGCTGCCGGCAGGAGATGAGAATGAAGATACTGGTCACAGGATTTGAACCTTTCGGGGGAGAGGCGATCAACCCCGCAGCTGAAATACTGAAGCAGCTGCCGGAAACCATCAACGGTGCCGAAATCGTTACGATGCTGGTGCCGGTGGTGCGCTACCGGTCCATCGATAGGATCCGGGAAGAGATCAAGCGTTCGGACCCGGACATCATACTGTCTCTGGGACAGGCAGGCGGCCGGGCGAAGCTGACGGTGGAACGGATCGGCATCAATGTGGATGACCAGCGTATCCCGGACAACGACGGGAAGCAGGTCATCGATGAGGCAATCTACGCAGACGGTCCGGATGCCTACTTCGCCAGCATTCCGGTGAAGAAGGTTGTACAGTATATCAATGACGCAGGTGTGCCTGCAGCGGTATCCAATACTGCCGGCACTTTCATCTGCAACCATGTGCTGTACGGCATCCGCTACTGGCTGGAACGGGAGTATCCCGGCAAGAAGAGCGGCTTCATCCATGTACCGTTCCTGCCTGCACAGAGTACGGACAAGGGCATGGATGTTCCGAGCATGAGCCTGGAGGATATGGTGAAGGGAATTACTGCGGCACTGTGTGCTTTGAGCGAGTGATTTCCTATATCCGCCTGTTCATGGTAGAATAGTTAGGATGTTTTTGAAGAAGATACAGAAACTGCTGGTCATACTGCTGGGTGCAGCAGTGCTCAATCCACTTCCTGTGCACGCGGAAAACACGCCGCTGCGCTTTCAGGATGATTTTTATCATGTTGTGGACTTTGCGGCAGGGGAAGAGATCGATGTCTTCTACAACTACACCTATGCGCACTACGCCATGCAGAACCGGCGGAACAACTATGAGAACATCGGCATTGTATTCCGCGACAAGGTGCTGGCAGCGGAGCATGCGGTCGTCTACATCGGTTCCGATGACTGTACGGTGGATGTCCGCTATACTTCCAGCATTGACGGGCAGAGCGGTACGCTGAACGGGTGCTACGGCAAGGACGCAGCGTATCTCAGTACAAATGATCACGCGTCGGAAGCGACGGTGCTGATTTCCGGACTGAAGGCGAGGATCTCCCTGGAGGATGCGGTTATTGTTCCCGTGGAAGAGGTTGCCGTGCGTCTGTCCGGGTATACGGTCAGTGAAGGAACCCTCTACCACGAGATCAAGGGCCAGATGAAGGATGACTATTACGCCAGCATCATAAACAACGGTCCGGCTCCCTCCTGGATGAAGGAAGGGGAGAACTACAGCAGCTATGACGGTCATTACTTCTACAGTGAGGATGACTTTGTACTGATGCTGGAGGACTACATCGCCGGCACAAGGGAACACAGCCTGAATCCGGAAGAGCCGTACTATGACTATTATCAGTTTGTATCCCATCGTTCCATCAGCTCTGCCGGACTGAATGAACTCCGGGATCTGTTCTACGGATCCATGGGAATCAAGGGACCGGTGGATACCTACCGGGATGATGACAAGGATTCCTTTGATGATACCCTGACGCGTTCCCAGTACTACGGTCTGGAAGAATCATTCCTGCAGTATGCCTACGAGTACGGGGCGAATGTACTGATGATGCTGGCGGTAAGCCAGGAAGAATCCGGCAGCGGCAGGAGTTCCCTGAGCTTCACACGGAACAACCTGTTCTCCCATGCGGCCTATGACAACGATGATGAGGCAGGCGCTATGCGCTACTATACACCGGCCAATTCGCTGTACGCACACGCAAAGTACTTTATTTCAGGTTCCTACTGTTCACCGCTGAAATCGCAGTTCCACGGCGGCTTTTTCGGCAACAAATCATCCGGCATGAACGTTTCCTATTCACCGGATCCCTATTGGGGAGAAAAGGCTGCTGAGAGATACCGCTTGCTGGATGAATCCTGCGGCGGTGCGGACAATGGGAAGGAAACCCTGGGAATCAAGACCGCTGCGAAGACCATTATGGTCTACCAGTATCCGGAAAACGGCTCCAGGGTGCTTTATCTGAGCGGAGAAAACCCTGATGAAGCATTCGTGATCATCTCCGAGGTGTACAACGATAATACCGACTGGTACAAGGTCCAGTGCGAAGCGACGATGAACGCAGATTCGGAAGTCGCACTGACCTATGAATACGATTTCTCCAACAACATCGGCTATATCAAAGCGGAGGATATTCAGCTCGTCCTGTCCGGAACGGGAGAAGAGAGCGGACTGGTCCGTGTCGGCTTTAGGGCAGACGGCGGCCGTTTCACTGACGGACAGGAAAGCGTTTCCTACGTAATGCCTGCCGGACGGGATGCTGTATGTACCGTGCCGGTCAGGGACGGCTACCTGTTTGCCGGATGGAACAAGGAAACGAGCGGTGTCTCTGCAGATACAGAGTTCACTGCGACGTGGCGGGCAGTGGACCGCATTGAAATGGAAACACTGCCGCGAACGGACTATGAAGTCTATGACCGGATCAGTGTCAAAGGCGGCAAAGTGCATGTCTTCTTTGCGGATGGTGAAGAGGAGAGTGTAGATCTGACAACAGCGATGATTTCCGGTTATACCATGGACAAAGCGGGAAACTACAGTGTCAAGGTCCGCTGGGCAGGCCGGGAATGCAGCTATGATATCGTCGTGAACGCAGAGGCAGACGCTGTACGTACACAGCTGAAGAACCGGATCGTTGATACAGTGCGTACCTATGAACACCGGGATTCTCTGGATGAAATCGACAAGGAATACCTGCTGTCGCTCAAGAGCGATCTGGATGCCCACGCAATCCCTTATCTGACACAGACCCAGCTGCGTTCCTTCGACCGCATCATGCGCATGGTCGTCGGTGACCGGATCAGCTACATTCTGGAAGACAATGCCTATGTGACCGGTGTATCCGGATTGTCGGTCTCTGTACCGCTGTCCGATTCTCTGGAGAAGCAGAGCCTGTTCCGTGATACCTACCGTGTACGTGTCAGGGACGGTGTGACGCCGGAAGCCCTGGAATCCATGAGCGGCGCTGCGGCATTCCTGAATACGGATGTACATGAATCATTTACGCTCAGCCTCCGCAGGAACTATTCGGAGTTCAGTCTGGACGGACCGTTCCTCTGCACCATACGCAAGCCGGACGGTGCGGATGAAGGGGAAGTGTTCACGGTATTCTATTATGACCCGGAAGACGGGGACGTAGAGAAGTGCTATACCCGGCAGACAGCGAACGCAATTACATTCATGGGCAACCATGACGGTGAATACCTGGTATCCGGCAGAAGGACCTCCAATCACTATACAGGAGAGGATCCGGTAGAGTCGCTGAGCATATCGAATTCTTCATTTGACTTTGAGCATATCTACATGTACATCACGATCGGTGCAGGTGTCCTGTTCCTGCTGGGCATGATCCTCTCACGCAGGCAGCGCAGGCGTCTGGAGCAGGAAGTGCTGCTCAGGCGGGAGGAGATCAACCTGGAAAAGGCGAGGGAACCGCTGCCTCCGGTAGATGTTACGCAGGCACTGACAATCTTTGAGACGGAAGTACTGAGGCTCGACGAGATACGCAAAGCGGCACAGGAGACGGAAGATGATCAATACGATGATCGATCTGAATGAGATCCGCTGGGAGTACAAAGAACCGGGAGATCTGCTGGATTCCATCGCTGAAAGAGGGATAGCCATACCGGTCCAGATAGCGAAGGATGAAGCAGGCTGGTACTGCACCGACGGACGCCGCAGGCTGTCTGCCTGTGCGCTTCTTGCGGAGAAGGACGATAAATACCGCCGCGTTCCGGTGATGATCACGGATGATTTCACCAAGGCAGGAAGCGCGTACTGGGGCAATACGAGGAACCGGCACTGATGGAAGAACGGCTGCAGAAGGTGATTGCGGCTGCCGGTATCGCTTCCCGCCGGAAAGCGGAGGAGCTGATCCTGGCTGGCAGGGTAAAAGTCAACGGGAAAACAGTATGCACCCTTGGGACAAAGGTCAGCGGCCGGGATGCGGTGGAAGTGGACGGAAAGCTGCTGCAGAAGGAAGAAAAGGTCTTCTGGCTGATGAACAAACCCCTGCATACCGTATGTACGCGGAAAGATGACCGGGGAAGGCAGACCGTTCTGGATCTGATGGATGTAAAGGAACGGGTCTATCCGGTGGGAAGGCTGGATTATGATACGGCGGGCGTACTGCTGCTGACGAACGATGGTGATTTTGCCAACCGGATGATGCACCCGAGGAATCATCTGCCGAAGACGTATGAAGCTGCCATTGAGGGGCTGATCCAGGATGAACAGGCGGAACAGCTGCGAAACGGCATTGAACTGGAAGATGGAATGACGCTCCCGGCAGAGGTGAAGATCATCCTTCGCAATCCGAACAAAAACAAAAGCGTCCTGCAGATTACCATCTTTGAAGGACGCAACAGGGAAGTACGGCGGATGATGGAACACTTCGGCTTCCGCATCACCCGGCTGGAAAGAATCCGCTACGGGAATCTGGATACTGGAAAGCTCAGACGGGGTGAATACCGGCGCCTGAAGAAACACGAGATCGATGCACTGCTTCAGCTCAGTGCAGACGGGGGAATCGTCCCTGGATCCGGATCGATGTAGATCGTCCGGTATGAGCCAAGCTGTACCATACCGGGCTTCGCACCCGGTATTTTCTTCAGTTCCTTCACCGGGCACCAGTTTACGGGTACAGAGGAAGAATTCCTGCCGCCGGAGTAGTATGCTGCAACGTTGGCTGCCATGCGCAGAACTGCCTCGGACGGGCTGCTGTCGTGAATGACGACATGAGCGCCGTGGTAGTCCTTGGCATGAAGCCAGATCTCGTTCTTACGGGCACTGTGGAAAGTAAGTGCTTCGTTCTGCAGGTTGTTCCGTCCGAAAGAGATCCGCACGCCTTCATATTCGAAAGTACGGAACGGTGTTTCCGTTTTCTTTTTCTTCTTTCTGCGGGCTTTGGCGTCTTCTTTCATATACCCGCCCTTGATCAGCTCTTCCCGGATACCGCCTGCTGTTTCGGAATCGGTATATCCCAGCTGTTCGATCAGACCTTCAAAGTAGGCGATCTCATCCCGGCAGATCCTGATCTGCTCCTGCAGGTATGTCTGTCCTTTTTTCAGTTTGCTGTAGCGGGTATAGCACTTCCGGGCATTGCCTTTTCCGTCCAGGCGGGGATCCAGAGGGATCCTGACCGGTGAATCATCCTCAAAACGGTTCAGGGTGATCTCCTTCATTCCTTTGGTATCGTTGATATTGTAGGCGTAGAGCAGCTCACCGTATGTCTTCCAGCGGTCGCAGTCCAGCGCTTCGTCATATTCCTTGAGCAGGCGGGGCAGCTTGATCTTCTGGTGCTTCAGTTCTCTTTTGACCACCTGGTGGATATTGCCGGTGATTTCCTTGATCCGCTCTTTTTCTTCCTTGTGATAGAATAGGATGTCAAAGCCTTCCATCAGAGGATAGCTGACACACTCACCGACGGAGTGGAGCGGTACACAGTGGAATACTGCTTCGTTCTTCCGGTTGGCAATGTACAGACAGGTGCTCCGGTCTACCTCGTCCATGAAGGACGCAAAGGACTGTCCTTCCCGCATCCGGGTTTCGGCTTCTTCCGTCAGGAAGGGGGAGAAGCCGGCAAACTGCTGGTACAGAGGGGTGTCTGCTTCAATGACCGGATCCCGGAAGGGATTCTTTTTGTTCTGCTCCGGTGTAGGCTTGAATACAGCACCGGGCTGGACGGTCCGGCGGTTGTTCTCAAAAGGAGGGATGCGCTTGAGTGCATCGATGATCTTTCCTTCCGGAGAGACCAGAATCAGATTGGCGTATTTGCCCATCAGTTCCACAACGAGATCCAGCTCTTCCTGATCCCCGATGCCGTTGTGCCTGCGGACGCGGAACGTACACCACCGGTCGAGGCCGGCCTGCTCCACAGAGACAAACATCGCTCCCTCCATGTACTTCCGCAGCAGCATAACAAAGTTTGACGGCTCGTCCGGTGTCGGATAGTTCCTCTTTGTCAGCAGGATCCGGTTGTACTGTGAATGGCAGGAGATCAGCATCTGCTGCTTCCCGGCCGGTGTATGCAGCAGGAAAAGGATCTCGTTGCCTGAGATCCGGTAGATTTTCTGAATGCGGCAGGGCAGGTTTTCCCTGATCTGCTGCACTGCTTTATGCAGAATAATGCCGTCCAGTGCCATTTCGACCGCCTTTTGCTCGATTATACCATGATTCCTGTTGTAGAATAGCAAGTATACAGGACAGGAGAACGAGATGAACAAAGGGCTGCTGATTGTCATGAGCGGACCGTCCGGTGTCGGCAAAGGTACGATCCTGGCTGAACTGATGGACGATGAGGAACTGAAGATTGCCTATTCCGTTTCCATGACCTCAAGGAAAATGAGGGAAGGGGAAACCAACGGCGTGAACTACTGGTATGTTACGAAGGAAGAATTCCAGGCAGCGGTGGAACGCGGTGAACTGCTGGAATGGGCGGAATTTGTAGGCAATTACTACGGCACGCCCGTAAAGGGCGTGGAGGAGCTCCGCGCCCAGGGAAAGAATGTTCTTCTGGAGATTGAGATCGAGGGGTGCAAGCAGGTAAAGAAGAAGTGTCCTGATGCACTGACGATCTATGTGATTCCACCGAATATGGAAGAACTGGAGAGAAGGATCCGTGGCAGGCAGACAGAGCCCGAGGATGTTATAGAAGGACGTCTGGCCAAGGCCAGGATCGAGATGGAGCAGATCAACGAATACAGCTATGTTGTCTGCAACGAGACGGTAGCCGAAGCAGCGGAGATCATCCGCAGTATCATTCTGAATCATATGAAGCAGGCTTGAAGCCTGCTTTTCTTCTGCAAAGGAAAAGACGCATTTCTGCGTCTTCTGTTCACTTAACGGTTGTAGTATTCAACGATCAGTGCTTCGTTGATTTCCTGGTTCAGTTCGGAACGCTCGGGAATGCGGACATAGGTGCCTTTCTTGTTTTCCTTGTCTACAGTAACGAACGCCGGAGCTGTGTAGTTGGATTCCAGGGAATCAACGATCGGCTTCATGTTCAGGCTCTTCTCTCTGATGGAGATGACCTGTCCAGGCTTGATCTCTGCGGAAGGGATGTCGACCTTTCTGCCGTCAACAGCGATGTGTCCGTGGTTGACGAGCTGGCGGGCTGCCTTGCGGGTAACCGCGAAGCCCATACGGTAGACCAGGTTGTCCAGTCTGCTCTCAAGCAGTACCAGGAAGTTGTAGCCTGCCATACCTTCCATACGGGAAGCCTTTACGAAGGTGTTGGAGAACTGACGCTCTGTAACACCGTACATGTTGCGGACTCTCTGCTTCTCACGCAGCTGGGTGCCGTAGCCGCTCAGCTTGATGCGCTTTGTCGGTCCGTGCTGACCCGGAGCATAGGTTCTTTTCTTGAGCTCTTCGCCGGTTTCGAGTACTGAGAAGCTCAGGCGTCTTGCCTTCTTCCATACCGGTCCTGTGTAACGTGCCATGTATTGTTTCCTCCTTCTTATGGCCGAGAAACAACAACAGGTGCGGATCATCGGTGCGGGGTGTTGCTGCGGACCGTTTCACTGAATGCAGCCAGGTACTCCGGTAACAGTTCTTCTGCCAGCAACGCCTTGCGCATGACTCCGCATGCTGCCATTATTCAACGCTTGAATAATATAACAAATTTATGTTTAATTCGTCAATCGTTTCCTATCATTGATAATGGTTTCTGTGATAAAATAAACTGCGTATACAGAAGGCGGTATCTTGCATGGATAAGGTGTTGAAGGTTTTGTCCGATATTCGGGTGTTGATTGCGATCGCAGTCCTGGCGCTGCTGATCATTGTTTTCATGATCGTAAAGAAGATCCGGTCGAACAATTATAAAAAAGAACTTCAGGAGCTGGAGGTGCGCTACAACAACCTCCGGAGCGTTCCGCTTTCCTTCAAGATGAACAAGGCTGTCGCAATCAGCCGCGTCGATCCGGAAACCATGCAGAAGATCGACAGCACCAAGGATGAATTCAACAAAGCAGGGGAGAACCTGAAGCAGATCGCCCAGGCTCTGGCCGATACGGAAGATGAAATCCTGATGGGCAGGCTGAAGAAAGTGCGTCCGGATCTGGATGATATTGCCGCAAGCATCTCCCTGGGCGAAACACAGATCGCTCAGCTGGACCAGTTCCTCGACGGCATCCTGCAGAAGGAGACCGATCAGCGGGCAGAGGTCACGGAGCTGAAGAACCAGTTCCGGGAGATCAAGGACGAAGCGACGGAAAACCAGACACAGCTTTCCTATGTCTGGACTGCGCTGCAGAATGTATTTGCAGACATTGAATCCAAGTTCTCTTCCTTCGAAGAATGGATGTACGCTTCCGATTTCAATAAGTCCGAGCAGGAACTGGCCGGTATCCGTGCTGACATCAATACGGCACGGGAACTGGTGCATGATCTTCCGACCATCCTGGAAGATGCCAGAGGTGTTGTGCCGCAGCTGCTGGAAGTGGTTCACCATGAGTATACAGCCGAGAAGGAGAGGGGCGTCTATCTGGATCACCTTGAGGTGGAGAAGAACCTGACTCTGATATCCGGCAACCTGAAGCAGGATCTGCGTTCCCTGAAGGAAGGCGATCCGAAGGATGTTACAGCAAATCTGGAGGACTACAAGACCCGTCTGAACCAGATCGATGAAGCAATC
>JAEEYJ010000103.1 GCA_016291725.1 Solobacterium sp. | reverse complement strand
TCTGCTGAAGGATATTGCCAAAGGCGGCAGCTATGTCATGACGGACGGGGATGAGATCGTCGGCATCTGCGGCATTGCATTCACCGTGGATCCGAACTATGCAAGGATCGACGGCGGTGCCTGGCTGAATGACCGCCCGTACGGTGTTCTGCACCGTACAGCAGTCAAAGCAGACCGGAAAGGACAGGGGCTGGCAGGAAGGTTCGTGGACTTTGCGGCAGAGGAAGCGAAGAAGCGCGGTATCCATGACCTGCGAGGAGACACCCATGAACTGAACCGTTCCATGAGAAGACTGTTCGAATCCACGGGATTCAAAGAGTGCGGTACGGTGTACATGGTGGACGGTGCGCCCAGGCTGGCATATCACAAGGTACTTGACTGAACGAAGACTGGAACAATGACGGAATACAGATTCCGTCTTTTTTACTGCGTACGGTATGTATTCTGCACGGGTCAGGGTGTATAATCACTTACATGCACGGGATATGCGGTGCGGAGGTGCGTTGTGTCGGATGTTGTGATGGTATTGGTGCAGCAGGTGGTTGTCATGGGTATGCTCATGGTGATCGGTTTCATAGCGTACAAAGCAAAGCTGATTGATTCTACAGGCGTGAAGCAGATGTCGAATATTGCGCTGTATGTAGCGACGCCCGGTATCCTGATCAATTCCTTCATTGCCGAATACGATGCGCAGAAACTGGTCCGGGCGGGCTGGACCTTCCTGTTTGCGTTCGTGACCTTCCTGTTCGGACTGATTCTGGTGAAGACGGTTCTGCGGAAGCTGAACAATGTCGGCCAGTTCGGTGTCCTCTTCAGCAATGTCGGCTTCCTGGGCATTCCTCTGGTACAGATGGTGCTGGGACCGGGAGCGGTCTTCTACATGGCGATGGTTGTTGCGGTCATGACACTGACAACCTTCACCTACGGTATGTATCTGATCTCGGGTGATCAATCCAGCATGTCCCTGAAGAAGGTGCTGACCAATCCGCCGGTCATCGGTGTGATTGCCGGTCTGCTGATCTACTGTTTCCGGATTCCTGTACCGGCAACAGTGGCGCGTACCTGCAGTATGCTGGCGAATATGAGCGCTCCGGTATCGATGATCATTCTGGGAAGCTATCTGGCGGAAGCGGATATGAAATCCGTTTTCGGCAATAAGGACACCTATCTGATTCTCCTGGGCAGGCTGGTACTGGTGCCTTTGATGGTACTTGTGATGCTGAAGATGGTTCCATCCTCCCTGGATGAAATCAAGGCGGTTGTACTGATTGCCGCATCTACACCGGTAGCCACGGCACTGGGCATGTTCTCCCAGCTGTACGGCGGAAACTATGCCTACGGTGCAGGTGTAGTCAGCCTGTCCACCATTCTCAGCCTGATTACCATGCCGCTCTTCCTGGCTTTGCTGTAAAGCAGCAGAAGATGGTATGATGTCTTTACAAAAACCAATGAATGACTGAACAGGCAGTATCCTTTATGGATATGTAGCCGGGTTGTGATAGACAACAGCAGAAGCGCACAGCACATCTGCGGGACAGGGAATCATGTTCCGGGATGTGCTGTTTTATTGCCCGGAAGACCGGAGGTGCAGCCATGGAAGAACAGAATATCATCAACAGATTGTCCCGCATCGGTATCCTGGGCAATGTACTGCTTGCCGGGTTCAAGCTGTTTGCCGGTATACTGGGAAAATCAGGCGCTATGGTGTCGGATGCCGTGCACTCGCTGTCCGATGTATTTGCGACGCTGATCGCTTATATCGGTGTACAGCTGTCAAAGCGGCAGGAGGACGCAGAGCATCCGTACGGGCATGAGCGCCTGGAGTGCGTCGCATCCCTGATTCTCGGTCTGATCCTAGCGGGAACAGGCGCGGGAATCGGCTATGCCGGTATCCGGAAACTGATCTACGGACAGGAGGCACTGGAGATTCCTACCGTACTGCCGCTGTTTGCGGCTGTTGTGTCAATCATTGCCAAGGAAGGCATGTACCGGTATACCATGTACTATGCACAGAAACTGGATTCTGCGGCATTCAGAGCGGATGCGTGGCATCATCGTTCCGATGCGCTGTCATCGGTCGGTTCCTTCCTGGGCATTGGTATGGCCAGGATGGGCTGGCCGATCATGGACCCGGCTGCCGGTCTGATTATCTGCATACTGATCCTGAAAGCCGCGTTTGACATCATAAAAGACGCACTGGAACGGATGCTGGATACTTCCGGAGGAACGGTTCTGGAGCAGGAGATCAAGGCATTCATAGAAGCACAGCCAGGTGTAGTGCGCATTGATCTGCTGCATACCCGCCAGTTCGGCAGCCGGGTCTACGCTGACCTGGAAATCGCTGTCGACAGGAACATTTCACTGATTGATGCTCATGAGATTGCGGAAAATGTACACAGCCGGGTTGAAGAGCGTTTTCCAAACATAAAACACATCATGATCCACGTTAATCCGGCATGAAAAAAGCTCTGCGCAGTGCAGAGCTTTTTCCTGGATCAGGCTTCAACAATCTCAGCACGCACACCGTCATGTTCCACAAGACGGCGCTTCAGTGCGTGGATGACCTCTTCCGGTGCATCCAGTGCGATGCTGATCAGCGAGAGCTGCTTTGCTCGGTAGGGAATGCCCATACGGCCGATGATGTAGGAACTGTATTCATGCAGAGTTTCGTTGAGTGCGCGGACGGATTCCGGATCCTCGACAATGATTGCGACAACAGCGAGTTTGTTTTCCATAGAAGGTTCCTCCTGTCTGTATCATACCATGACTACAGGGTTTTCCTGTAGAGGAGGAAAGAATAGACACAGGGGATCAGCGTACAGCACAGGGCTGCACCCAGCATTACGAACGGACCCACAGAATTGCTCATGAACGTTGACGCAACAATGACGATGCCGGCAATGATCCAGAGCCTGCCGGCCAGGCGGTGTGTCAGATTCCAGTTGGTTTCGTCTGCCAGTGTCCAGGGAATCTTGATGCCTACCGTCATGTTCTGGCGGACTTTAGGCAGGTAATTGCCGATGATGATGAACGTCAGGCCGACCAAAGCATAGGATGCTGTACTGATATTGACGTCTTTGCCCAATGCGTATGCATAGACCAGTCCGTTGAGGAAAACGGACAGTACCGGTACAATCCAGAGGATCAACCGGTAGATCTTCACGCTGACACCTCTTTCCTTCGGATCATAGGCCGTAATGAAGGCGCAGAGCAGATGCACGGCTGTCAGGAAAAGCGGCAGGAAGAAGACAGCTGCACGGCGGGAAGACCAGCCGTCCGGGTTGCCCTGGAAATCAAAGTGGGTGGGAATCCGGTCCGGCAGACGGTCCCACAGAAGCACGCCTGCAAGGATAGGCAGGAGGATGATCAGCGTTGTGAGAATCAACGTAGTTCTTTCGGTTTTCAGTTTATTCATTTCCAGTGTCTCCTTTCAGCTCTGCGAGCCACATCATGACTTCCTCTACGACCGATACATTCAGTTCATAGTAGATGAAGGTTCCTTCCCTGGTTTCGAAGATCAGTTCTGCTTTCTTCAGAATACTGAGGTGGTAGGAAACGGATGCCTGCGTCATATCAAAGCGGGAGGCAATCTCTCCGGCAGACATCCTGCCTGCCTTCAGCATCTGCAGGATTTCCCGCCTGACGGGATCAGACAGGGCTTTGAAGGTATCCGCAAAACTCATGCTTGTTTTCCTTTCTTCAGCAGGATCAGTGCCAGAACCAGTACGGGCAGCCCGGCAATCATACCGTTGAGCGCAGGACCCAGTACGGTATATGCACCGTTCATATACGACAGTTTCTGGAAGATCATCGGCATATTGCCGGCAGCGTTCACTGCACCATGCATGATGGCGCAGACCCAGATGGAGCCGGTCTTCTCGTACAGCAGGCTCATCAGGATGCCGATGCTCAGGCAGAACATGAACATTGCCAGGATGCCGGCAAAGGGATAGCCAGGATACTGGATGCCATAGTTGTGGCCGGCCAGGTTGATGGGAAGATGCCACAAGGACCAGATCAAGGCAGTGATCAGATGGGCTTTCAGCGGCGCAAATGATTTCCTCAGTTCGGGATACAGGAATCCCCGCCAGCCAAGCTCTTCACCGACGGCGAGCAGGCAGTTGACCAACGGTGCGTAGGTCAGTACTTGAAGCAGTGTGATGAGAATGACCGTCGGCGGAGTGAGCGGCTGGACCATCGCCGCGATCTGCTGGTTGAGATACCCGAATTCCGCATCGAACTGGTTCCGGAAGATCACGAAGTACAGGATCATACCGGAAAAGGTCAGTACTGCCGGCATGAACCAGGCAAAGGCATAGCTTCTGCCGTTTCCTTTGATTTTCGGCTTCAGCACGTCCTTCCAGGGAAAGTGCAGATGGTGGATCCGGTCCGTCAGGAACAGTGCCAGGGCAGGACACCACATGCCTGCAGCCGTAACAAGGACGGCACTGGGAAGCCTGAGAATCCAAATGCAGAGAATCCACACGGTCCAGATCGGTATGAATGCAAATGCCAGATAGGTATATAATGGTTTCCTGTTCATATTTAGAAATTCCTCTAAATACAAGCTAGCACATTGGAAATGTATATTCAAGCACTATTTAGAATAATATCTAAATAACTATTTGAAACGGTTCTGCAGACAGTCGATGAAATGCTGAAGAACAGGGGATGCGGGCTGGTATTTCCTGCGGATCAGGGAACCGCGTATGCTGAGTGCCGGTACCAGGGGACGGAAACAGAGCGGGCTGTCGCCGGTCGTATTGATCAGACCATCAAAGGCAAGCGCACAGCATACCCGGTTCTCCACGAGCAGGGAGGCGTTGTAGATGAGGTTGTAGGTACCGATTACATTCAGCGCACTGTCACCGGAGACGGAGGAGAACCAGTTTTCGGAAGCCCGGGATACCATAACAGGAATGTCCCTCAGATCCTCGAATGTCAGTTCTTCCTTCTGCGCAAGAGGGTGGTCTTTCCGCAGCAGCACACCGAAACGGTCTTCCGCAGGCAGAGGAATTGTCTGATAGACTGTATGATCCACATTGGTGAATATGACAGCACAGTCGATCAGACCGTTGTCCAGTTCTTCCATCAGATCCTGGGTATCACCACTGGTGATGTGGACCCGTATATCCGGATATTCGGCAATCAGTTCCCCTGCGGTCTTTGCCAGCAGGGAAAAGGAGCGAGACTCACCGGCGCCGATGCGTACAGTACCGGTAATCCTCTCCTTTGCCTGCAGCAGTTCATCTTCTGCAATATGCATCAGCCGGACGATCTCCTCTGCCCGCTTGCGCAGAATCACACCTTCATCGCTGAGGACGATTCTCCGGTTTCCTCTGACAAACAGCTGAACACCGAGCTCTTCTTCCAGATCCTTCATTTTTCTTGACAGCGCAGGCTGGGCGATGTGCAGCGCTCTTGCGGCACGGGAAATCGTTCCTTCCTGGATCACTCTGAGGTAATACTGCAGTGTTTCAATATCCATGATCATTCTCCTATAAGAATATTGTATAGGAAAGTATTCAAAAGGGGCATTTGTTTATATCAAACAATGCGTTTTATACTGTAGACAGGACAGGTATATCTGAAAGGAGAAACAGTATGGAATTCAGACCGGAAAAGAAATTCGGCTTCGGCTTGATGCGGCTGCCGCAGAATGATCCCGCCAATGCGGCGGACATTGATATGGAGCAGCTGAAGCAGATGGTCGATCTGTTTATGGAGAAGGGTTTTACCTACTTTGATACAGCGTGGATGTACAACGGCTTTGCGAGTGAGAATGCGGCCAAGGAAGCGCTGGTGGACCGCTATCCGCGGGAAAGCTTTACTCTGGCTACAAAGCTCCATGCAGGCTTTGTACAGTCGAAGGAGGACCGGGACAAAGTGTTCAATGCCCAGCTGGAGAAGACCGGTGCCGGCTGCTTCGACTACTATCTGATCCATGGCATTGAAGAGAATATGCTGCCGACATATGAACAGTACGACTGCTTTGGCTGGCTTCTGGAGAAAAAGGCCCAGGGACTGGTCAAGCATGCCGGTTTCTCCTACCACGATTCACCGGAACTGTTGGATGAACTGCTTACAAAGTATCCGGAGATGGAATTCGTACAGCTGCAGATCAACTATCTGGACTGGGAGAGCAAATGGATCCAGTCCCGGGCCTGCTACGAAGTCGCGGAGAAGCACGGCAAGCCGGTCATCGTCATGGAACCGGTGAAGGGCGGTACACTGGCAAAGGTTCCGGCTTCTGTAAAGAAGATGTTTGAAGACTATGACAGTACAATGTCTGTTCCGAGCTGGGCAATCCGCTTTGCGGCATCTCTGCCGAATGTCATGATGGTTCTGTCCGGCATGAGTTCTTTGGAGCAGATGCAGGATAATCTGAGCTATATGCAGGATTTCAGACCGCTGAAAGAAGAAGAGAAGCAGATGTGCTTCAAAGCAGCGGAAATGATCAACAGTCAGATCACAGTGCCCTGCACTGCCTGCCACTACTGTACGGAAGGATGCCCGATGCACATCTGCATTCCGGAGTTCTTCTCCATCTACAATGAAGACATGCGGGAAGACCTGGAGGAGAAAGGCTGGACAATCAACTTCACCAACTACGAGATTCTCTCCCGGAAGTTCAACAAAGCCAGTGCCTGCATTGCCTGCGGACAGTGCGAGGGCGTATGCCCCCAGCATCTGCCCATCATCCAGTATCTGAAGGATGCAGCCAGGCACTACGAGCATTGATGAGTATACAGCAGTGAAGGGGAAGATAGTGAGACAGACTGTATCCTGCCTTGCAGGATTCTGCCTGCTGTGCGGATGTACAGCCGCGGCTGTGGAAGAAACAGAAGAGGAGACAGCAGAGATGTACAATGCAGCAGAAGACCTGTATCTGTATATTGATGATGTACCGATGGAAATTCTCTGGGAAGACAATGAAGCAGTCAGAGAACTGTATGCTGCAGTAAAGGAGAAACCGTTGAATGCTGGTCTCTCCATGTACGGTGGCTTTGAGCAGGTGGGTGCTCTGGGTTTCGGACTTCCGCACGATGACGTCCGCATCACAACAATGCCCGGTGATATTGTTCTCTACCAGGGAAACCGGATCGTTGTGTTCTACGGCTCGAATACCTGGGAGTATACAAAGCTCGGACATATCGTGGATAAGAATGCAGAAGAGCTGAAACAACTGCTCGGGAACGGTGATGTGACCATCGTTCTGTATACGGAGGAAGAAGGATCATGAATATTCTCGTACTGAACGGCAGCCCGCATATCGACGGTGCGACGGTCCATATGATCAACGCTTTTACTGCTGGTGCCCGAAGTGCCGGGCATACCGTAAAAACAATCAATACAGCCTTTATGAATATCAAAGGCTGCATAGCCTGCGAATACTGCCACACGAAGGGAAACGGGGAATGTGTGCAGAAGGATGATATGCAGTTGATCTATCCGGACATGCTCAGTACGGATATGATCGTATTTGCTTCACCGATCTACTATTTCACTATGAGCGCCCAGCTTCAGGCGGTGATCCAGCGTACCTATTCCTTCGATATTCCGAAGAACGTAAGGAAGGTCGCTCTGATCCTGAGCTCAGGAAGTCCGTTCGTCTACGGACCGGCCATTACGCAGCACTTCCAGTCCATTGTGGAATACTGGGACGTGGAGAATGCGGGCATATTCACTGCCAACGGAGCACAGAACAAGTCAGAGGAGAAATACAGGGAACTGTATGATTTCGGCAGATCCCTGACGGATATCTGCTTCGGCAAATGAAAAGAGCGCTGTATCTCAGCGCTTTTTTATTATCCCGATGAGTGCATCCTTTGTATTGCTCACTTTATCTTCCATCACCAGATACAGCAGTTTCTGCAGTGTGTCAGATATTTCCTTCCCCTGGTATCCCAGATCCAGCAGATCCTGACCGTTGACAGCCAGCTGTGCAAGCCGGATGACATCATCACGGCCAATATCACCGCTCAGTTCTTCCAGCCGTTCTGCATCGCTGTATTTGTCCACGGCGCAACGGTAGACCAGATAATCCGGATAGGCACGATCCAGCAGATACATTGCCTTTCGGAGATCAGAACGGGTTTCAAACGGCAGATCCCTGTACTGCCTGATTGCCAGTACCGTGTCCCGGACAGTATTCGTAACCTTCAGCTTCTGCAGGTCCGCTGCGGTGAGTGTAACGTTCGCACATAGAACAGCAAGCCTGGCCGCATACTGTCTCCCACTCCGGTCAATCCGCCGCATCGTTTCATCCCATGCCGCATCATCCTTCAGCTGCGGCAGAATGACCTCCATGAGAGACCGGTAGGGGTCAAGAACCGAAGCGGGAGAATCCGCCAGCAGAAGTTTCTGCAGCTCCGCTTCGATTCTTTCCGCGGAGATATACTGCAGATCCTGCGTCATGTCCAGTACGGCTTGCGCTGTCTTTTCCTCGATGCGGAAACCAAGCTGTGCCGCGAAGCGCACAGCCCGCAGTATACGCAGTGCGTCTTCGTTGAAGCGCTCCTTCGGGTCGTTGACACTGCGTATGACCTTTGCCTGCAGGTCGTTCATCCCGTGGAACCAGTCTACGATGCCGGCATCCGGATGGTAGGCCATGGCGTTGATGGTGAAATCCCGGCGGGCGCAGTCTTCCTTCAGGCTGCGGGTAAAACTCACACGGTCCGGATGACGATGATCATGGTAGGCACTCTCTGTGCGGTAGGTCGTGATTTCCACCGGGGTGCCGCCGGTGATGACTGTGACCGTGCCGTGTTTGATGCCTGTATCGATGATGTGCTCGCCCTGGAAGACTCTGTGTATTTCTTCCGGCAATGCATCGGTGGTCAGGTCGTAGTCATGCGTGGGGCGCATCAAAAGCGCGTCACGGACACAGCCGCCGACGGCATAAGCTTCATAGCCGGCTTCGTTCAGTTTTCCGATCAGCCGCAGAATCTCTGCAGGCAGCGTTACGATCGTGTTCATATGCTACTATTATAATAGATCATGGAGGACAGAACTATGAGGATCGGACAGTCATCGGATATTCATCGTTTGGTGGAAGGGCGCAGGCTTGTGATCGGCGGTGTTGAGATACCCTGGGAGAAGGGATTGCTCGGCCACAGTGATGCGGACGCATTGACCCACGCGGTGGCGGAAGCGGTGCTCGGTGCGCTGGGGCTCGGTGATCTGGGGCACTGGTTCCCGGATACGGATCCGAAGTGGGAAGGCGTGGATTCACAGGTCATTCTGCAGGCGGTCGGACGGATCATGAATGAACATGGATACCGGATCGGAAATGTGGATTGTTTGATCATGATTGAAAAGCCGAAGATGGCTCCGCATATTGAACGGATGAAGCAGAACTTCGCTGCAGCGCTGGAATGTGATCCGGAACGGATCAACGTCAAAGCGACCCGTGGGGAAGGTCTGGGTTTTGTGGGCAGAGGAGAAGGCGTCCTGGCCCAGGCCGTTGTACTGCTGGAGGAGATATAGAACGGCTTATGACCAGTAAACATGCATTGAGAATCTGCAGGATCATCAGTGCTGTTCTGGTGATTGTGTTCGCCGTGAAAAGCGCATTCGACTATCTGCAGTATTCACCGGTGGACAACTCTGCTCCGTTCGGTACATGGATCCTGGCAAACGCAGTCTGCTGCCTGGTTCCGGCTGCGGTGCTCTTCATTATCAGCATTGCGGTACATAAAAAAGGTTACACAGGGTAACCTTCATCGAGACGGTCGATGGCTTCCAGGAAGCGTTCGTTCAGGTACTTCCTGTCAGCCTTCATCAATGTGTAAACATGGCCGTTTCCGTCTTCATCAATCACCGTCATGCCTCGGGTATATTTTCCATCAAGGACAACATGGCAGGAACTCCGGAAGCCTTCAAAACGCTCAGGATACAGCAGATACATGATCGTTGTCAGGTCGAAGACGGTGAACTGTGTCCAGCCCCGTTTTCTGCCGTAGCCTGCAAAGAAGTTCATCAGGCCTGCGCACAGCTGTGCTGCAGGCTTTTTGGTTTGTTCCCAGCGTTTGATGTCATCCTCACTGATCAGACAGTCATCACAGACTTCCAGGGGAGCGATGACCACGGGCACGCCGCTGCGCATGACGGCTTCAGCCGCGTGGGGATCGGCGTAGATGTTGAATTCAGAACGGGCAAGCATGTTGCCGCGGTAGACGGAGCCGCCCATCAGGATGATCTGTTCAATCTTTGCTTTCACTTCCGGACAGGCCAGTACCAGCAGGGCAACATTCGTAAGCGGAGCGAGGGCGATGATGGTGACCTTGTCTTCGCTGCCCAGGATGCAGTTCTTCATGAATTCCACAGCGCGTTCCTTGACGGGTGTGAAGGCCGGCTCAGGGAAGTCAAAGCCGTCCAGACCGGTGATGCCGTGGGCGTCCTGCGGCTCGGGATCCAGGACCAGTGCTGTATCCGAGCCCATGGATACAGGAATGTCTGTACGTCCAAGATAGGTCAGAGTGCGCAGGAGATTTTCGGTCACCTGACGCATGTGGTTGTTGCCGGCAACGGTGGTGAGGCCGAGCAGTTCGAGCTCCTCCGGATGGGCCAGGGCCATCAGGATGGCCATAATATCGTCATGTCCGGGATCGCAGTCAATGATGATTTTTCTTTTTGCCATGTTTCTATCCTCTGTAGGTGCATTCGACAATGCAGAGCGGGGTTTCCGAGAGATTTTTGACCAGCAGGGCACCGCGCTGTTCCTTCAGTCCAGCAGCGGGGAACGAGTATCCGTTGACGGAGATGGTATTCCCGTCATAGCACAGGGTGAGCATATCTTCCGCTGCCGGGAAGCTGCCCAGAGCGGTATCCGTCCCGTCATCGTCCCAGCGGTGATAGAGGGAAGCCCGGCTGCCGCGGATATGCAGGCCAGTATGCCGGCGGACACCCCGGTAGGTCCAGGAGAAGAGCAGGTCTGTTTCTTCATCTGCTTTGACCTTCAGTTCCGCAAAGCGGTAGAGAGTGTCCGGTCCGCTGAAGTTGATGGCACTGTGCGGATCCAGAAGGACGCCTTCTTCCGCTTTGTGTGCCTGCCCCTCATGGATGACCAGGTTGGACAGACCGTACCGGTGCACCAGACCGATATCTGTTCCCCAGTCCTCTACAGTCGTCTTTGTGAAGTCGATGGTAGCTGAAGGGTGCTTGATGATCCGGAAGTCTGTGATGATGAACAGAGTTCTTTCTATGTATTCGGATCCTTCTACGATCAGGCCGGTCTCCAGCAAAGGCAGGGCACCGCCCGGTACGGTCCAGCAGACCGTTCCGGCCTGTGCTTTCTCTCCTGCTGTGATCTTTCCGTCATGGTCTTTGATGTACGGTGTGAAGGACAGGGGGAGACTGTCCGGGGTGCTGATGGTGAATTCTACAGTATCCCCGGGTTCCAGCAGGCCGGTGAACTGCGGTTCATAGCGTACATCATAGACATCTTCCGCCCGGAAGTACGTTGTTTTCCAGATACGGAAGGATTCTCCTGCCAGCAGGCGGTCAATGATCAGGCGCAGGGCACCGTGCCTCGCATCGGTGTGTACAGCGTGATCCGCGTTCGTTTCTGCCCGGAAGCCGTGGGTGGCATAGGGGACTGCAAACGGGGATACTTCTTCTGCAGGCAGATGATGGAGTTTCATGGCCAGCTTTGTGAAGTACAGGGCAGTGCCGGAGATGGTATCGATGTTGCGGGCACCGAGAGCGGAACTGGACAGGAGGATATCGTTGAAGGGGAGTATCCACTTCTCATCGATGCCTTCCAGACCGAGCATCATGCCCATGATTGCACCGACGTTTCCAAGATTGCAGTCGGTATCGCAGCCGGCTTCCGCAATCAGGCGCATGGTTCCGCTGAAGTCATTGTGTCCGTACAGCATGCCGTACAGCATGATGGCGGTATTCGGGAGAATGTGGCAGACACCATCATATTTGTCATAGCCATGATGCGCATGGATGTAGTCCAGACAGGCCTGTGCATCCTCCGGATGCGCTTCATGGAAGGCAAGGAATTCATTGATCAATGCTGTATAGGAACTCTTCGGATCGAGGTATTTCCGGCTTTCTTCGATGATTGTGCGAGCATCGTGCATATGCCAGGCAAGAGCGATGCATGCCGCAACGAACCTGCCTCCTTCGATGCCGTCCAGATCATGGGTGACGGAGCTCATCTTTGCTGCAAGGTCCGCGGCTTCCTTCGGATTGCCCAGGGAGAGGAATCCCCAGCAGTCGGAGAAGATCTGTCCGCCGATCTGTTCCGCGATGGTCTTTCCGTTGACTGCGGCAGAGCCGGAAGCGGGTGCTTTGATGCCGTTCTGCAGATTGGCGTAGGCGGTATGCTCGGTGGCGATGCCCGGTCCGCCCCACCAGTAGAAGCCGTGCAGGGGAGCGACTACGTTGAGCATATTGCTGCCCATGTCTTCCGGGGTTACTTCATCTATGGTGTGATCCTCCATGGCACGGACAAAGAACAACGGTCCGTTGAGATCATCATCTGCAGCGTACTGCCCGTAATCCGTGGTATAGCCGTGGATCGGGGCATAGGTCTTCCGGATCTGTTCCCAGGTCCAGTTTTCTATGGGAGAGCCCAGGCGTACACCGATGCATTTTCCCAGCCAGGATGCATAGATCCGGCGGTAAGCGTCCATGAAGTCCATAAATCATACCTCCTGGCTATATGGTATCATATTCAGTATGAAGGAATACACGGCTGGAGCCGTGGGAAACGGAAGTGTAGACGATGAAAGCGTTGATGATCGGTGCTGCAAGAAGCGGCATTGCGGCTGCGAAGCTGCTGAATGAAAAGGGATATGAAGCAATCATTACGGACCTGAAGGAGATTCCGGAAAAGGAGGAACTGGAGGCACTGGGCATCCGTGTCTATGACGGCGGACATCCGGATTTTCTGAAGGAAGAGAAGTATGATCTGATCGTAAAGAATCCGGGCATCCCGGACAGTGCACCGTTTGTAAAAGCGATGATCGATCAGGGTTATTTTATGTACAACGAGACCGAAATCGCAGCCAGATACGCGCCTCATTACCGCTTCGGCGCCATTACCGGCACCAACGGCAAGACCACTACAACAACCTTGCTGGGAGAGATGCTGAAGACACTGGATCCTCACAACGGAGCCATCGGCAACAACGGTTTCCCGGTCTGTGAAACAGTGCGTACACTGGGTGACGGGGACTATACCTTTGCGGTGGAGATTGCGGCGTTCCAGCTGCTGGGCACCAAGGAGTTCCATCCGGTTGTATCGGTCTGCACCAACCTGACGCCGGATCATCTGAATGTCTTCGGTACGACAGATGCCTACTATAAGGCAAAGATGCTTGTCTGGCAGAACCAGACGGAAGATGATTGGTTCATCACCAATGCGGATGATCCCAACTGTATGGAGTATGCCAGGGACCTTCCCTGCCGGATGCTGACATTCTCCCTGGAGAAGGACGCGGATATCTGCCTGAAGGACGGAAAGGGCCTGATGTTCGGAGAGGAGCTCTTCGATACGGCAATTCTGCGCATACCGGGCCTGCACAACATTGCCAATGCGATGTGCGCTGCGGCGATGGCGGTCAAGCTGGGTGTGAGCAGGGAAGACATTGTCAAGGTGCTTTCGGAATTCCCGGGTGTGGAGCACCGGATCCAGTTCATCACCGAGAAGGATGGTGTGCGGTACTACAATGATTCGAAGGGTACGGTTCCGGAAGCCACCATCGTTGCGCTGAAGGCATTCCCGCAGCCGGTGATCCTGCTGGGCGGCGGCTACGACAAGAAGACCGGATTTGCAGCGATGAAGCCCTATCTGGACCGGATCAAGTATCTGATTGCCTTCGGGGCAACGAAGCACCAGCTGAAGGATCTGTATCCGGATACGATTCTGGTGGAGAACCTGGAGGAAGCCGTGGCCAAAGCGCATGAACTGGCAAAGGACGGCGATATTGTGCTGCTCTCACCGATGTGCGCATCCTGGGATCAGTTCCCGAGCTATGAAGTACGCGGCCACCGCTTCGCTGAACTGGTCAAGGAACTGTAGAGACTATGTTCAGGAAGACCAACGAAACAAAAGTCATGCGTGATCCGGTGCATGGGTATATCCACGTGGATTACGACATCATCTGGAAATGCATCAATACTGCCTGGTTCCAGCGGCTGCGCCGGATCCGGCAGCTCGGGGGAGCGCACATGGTCTATCATGCGGCGGACCATACCCGTTTTACGCATTCCCTGGGCGTCTATGAGATTGTCCGCCGGATGGTGAATGAAGTGCCGGATCTCCGGGACGCTCTGGATGAGAAGGAAAAGGTTACGGTCATGATCGCCGGGCTGCTGCATGATCTCGGCCATGGTCCGTACTCCCATACCTTTGAAAAGATCATCCGTGGCAGCCATGAGGAATACACCTGCCGGATCATTGAAGAAGGAACGGAGATCACGGAACTGCTGGAGGCAGAATGCCCCGGTCTGGCAAAGGAAGTGGCGGATGTCATCCGCCATACTTCGAAGAATCCTCTGCTGCCGCAGCTGGTAAGCGGACAGCTGGATGCTGACCGCATGGACTATCTGCTCCGGGACGCCTACTTCACCGGCACCAAGTACGGTGAATTCGACCTGGAGCGCATTCTGCGTACACTCCGCGTCAGCGACAGCAAGGCCGTTGTCAAGGAGAGCGGGATCTATGCGGTGGAGAACTACATCATGGCCCGCTACCATATGTACTGGCAGGTATACTACCATCCGGTCTGCCGCAGCTATGAGAGTATGCTCAACAGCCTCTTCCTGCGTCTTCAGGATCTGTACCGTGCCGGGAAAATGCCGGCAGTGCCTGCCGGGTTCCAGGCACTGGCAGAAGACCGGGTGCTGACGCTGGAAGAGTACTTCCTGCTGGATGAGTATACCTGCGGCTACGGTTTCGCTGTACTGAAGGACGCCGAGGATCCGGTGGTCAGAGACCTGGCTTCCCGGGTCCAGGACAGACGTCTGTTCGCCTATGAGGAAAACAATGCCGGTGCTGTCAGGCGTGTGCATGAAGCGCTGGAAAGAGCGGGATACGATCCAAGGTACTACTTTGCGATGGATGAAGTAGGGCAAAGGCCCTATGTGCCGTATTCCAACGATGGGTCCGCCCCGATCTGGATCCGTGTGCACGGGGGAGAGATCAAGGAGATTTCGGAAGCGAGCACGATTGTATCGAGCCTGGTGAACGGACCGGTGCTGCGGGATGACCGGATCTTCTATCCGGCGGAAATCAAGAGTCTGCTGTAATCTGTTGACGGCTGCCTTTCCGGGCAGTCGTTTTCATGGAAAAGAAACTGTTTGTGAAACCGTGGAAAATCCAGCTGAAAATTGTAAACAGCTTCCGTGCCTGCCCGCCGGTTATACAGGCAGTACAGATGATTTTCCGGAAGACCGGTTGACAATGGAAGCGCTATCGGTATAATTCATAAGGTACTGAATATGGCACTGTACGTCCGGCTGACACAATATGATCTGATGGAAAATCAGGAGAAGGTGATTGCCCGGGGAGAAGCCCGGTGGAAGGATGACCAGCTCTTCTACTGGGAAGACCCTGAGCATACCATCATGCATCACATCCGCTTCGGCAAGGACAGCATCATCATCGGCAGGTCTGCCGATGTACGCAGTATGACGAAACTGTATTTCGGAAAGGCGGGAAGCGCGCAGGTATTCAGTGAATATGGAATGATGCAGTTCGAAACCGAACTGATTGAGTATATATACAACGCAGATTGCCGGAGTGTGGAATACAAGGTATATCTGGGAAGTGAACCGGTAAGCCATCAGAGGATGGTATGGGAACTGGAGGAAGATCCGGATGAATGAAATCGAACTGAAACTGAAACAGGAATTTGCCAGAGCGGCGAAGGAAGCGCTGGGTGCGGAAGTTGCGCCGGAGCGTGTAGCGCTGAATCTGCCCAAGGAGAAGGCTCACGGTGACTATGCAACGAATGTAGCGATGGTCAACGCGAAGGCAGCCGGTCTGAAGCCGCGGGAAGCTGCGGAGAAGATTGCGGCGGTGTTTGACTGCGATGCAGTCGGAGCGGACCGTCTTGAGATCGCCGGGCCGGGCTTCCTGAATGTATTCATGAAGCAGGATTCCATCCAGTCGGTCATCGGCAGGATCCTTGCGGCAGGTGATGCCTATGGTACATCAAATGCCGGCAAGGGGAAGAAGGTACTGGTGGAGTATGTATCCGCCAACCCCACCGGTGATCTGCATCCCGGACATGCGCGCGGAGCGGCCAGCGGTGATTCTCTGACCAGGCTGATGAAGGCGGCAGGATACGATGTTACCAGAGAGTACTACATCAATGATGCAGGAAGCCAGATCGACAACATGGGCTATTCACTGCAGGCGCGCTATCTCCAGCGCTGCGGCAGGGAAGGTGTCATCCCCGAAGGCGGATACCATGGTCAGGACCTGGTCAAGATCGCGGATGACCTGTACCAGGAAATCGGTGAGAAGTACGCAGATGCACCGATCGAGGAATCCTTCCTGTTCTTCCGCGAGTACGGTCTGAAAGCCGAGCTGGCAAAGCTGAAGAAGGACCTGGAGGAATTCCGCTGTGAATTCGATGTCTGGACCAGCGAGCGGGATATCCGGGCATCCGGTAAGATGGATGCGGCTGTACAGAAGCTGATCGAGGGCGGCTGGACCTATGAAAAGGACGGTGCGCTGTTCCTGAAGACCACCCAGTTCGGTGATGACAAGGACCGGGTTATCCGTAAGAGCGATGGTCTGTATACCTATCTGACACCGGACATTGCCTATCACCTGGATAAGCTGGACCGTGGGTTTGACCAGCTGATCAACCTGTTCGGAGCCGACCACCATGGATACATTCCCCGCCTGAAGGCGGCGATTGAAGCACTGGGCTATCCGAGCGACAAGCTCGAAGTGGACGTCATCCAGATGGCCAGAATGATCAAGGACGGCAAGGAGTTCAAGCTCTCCAAGCGGAGCGGACAGTCGATCTCGCTGCGCGATCTGATCGATGAAGCCGGTGTGGATGCGGTACGGTACTTCTTCGTATCCAGAGCGAGCAATACCCAGATGGACTTCGATCTGGACATTGCGACCAAGCAGTCCAATGAGAACCCGGTGTACTATGCTCAGTATGCTCATGCAAGAATGTGTTCAATCATGGCCAAGGCCGGAGATCTGGTGCCGGCGGACCACTATGAACAGATCGTGTCCGACAAGGAAATGAGCCTGCTGAAGAAGATGAATGAGTTTGAGTCGGTCATTGCGGATGCGGCCAGAACAAGGATGCCGCACAAGATGGTCAACTACATTGCGGAACTCTCTGCAATCTTCCACAGCTACTACAATGACAGTAAAATCGTGGATCCTGCCAATCCGGAGCTGAGCGCCCAGCGCCTTGCCCTGGTGCAGGCATGTGAAATCGTTCTGAAAAACGCGCTGCATCTGATCGGTGTCAGTGCGCCCGAACTGATGAAAGGAAAGAATTCTGAAGAATGAGCCGGAAAGCAAGCATGACAGATGCGGCGTATGATGTACTCAGTGCCTATGGAAGCGATATGGAATTCCGTATGCTCTGGGAAGGCGTTGCCGCAAAGCTGCAGATTCCTGTAGATGACAGGAAGAAGAAAGCGGAGTTCTATTCCGATCTGATGATGGACAACCGCTTTGCGTCCCTGAAAGGCAATAAGTGGGACCTGCGCAACCGCAGGACGTTCGCGGAGCTTCACGCCAAAGCTGCGCTGGCAGAAGACGCAGAAGAGGACGAGGAAGAGGAAGAGCCGGAAGAAGAGGCTGAAGAGTCTCCGGAAGACCAGAAGGGAGAAGAGGCATATTGATATGTCTCTTTTTTTGGGGTTATGGCATAATGGTAACAGGAGGCGTGTATGTGGAACATTATTACGGATTCCAGCTGTGATTGGCTTCCGGAAGATACGGAAGATATCCATTTTGCCTATATTCCTTTCATCATGAACATAGAAGGGAAGCAGTATCTGGATACGGATGATCTGGATGTGGACGGAATGCTCAGAGCGATGGAAGCGAGTTCGGAACCATGCAGAACGGCCTGCCCTTCACCCTATGATTGGTATGAAGAGTTCAAACGTCCCGGCAATGTGTTTGCCATTACAATATCCAAGGAGCTCTCCGGCAGCTACAACAGTGCGTGTGTTGCCAGGGATATGGTCCTGGGGGAAGAACCGGACAAAAAGATCTATGTCGTCAATTCCATCGGTACCGGCCCTTCCTTGATCATTGCGTACAGGATCATTCTGAACATGATCCGGAAGAAGGCTTCCTTTGAAGAGATCGTGGATTTCTTTGAGAAGAATATAGAACAGATCAGGATCATCTTTGCCCTGTGTTCCTACGATAACCTGATCAAGAACGGAAGGATGTCCAGAATCGCCGGATTCGTGGCCAGCAGGCTCGGCTTCTGGGGTGTGGGCATCGGATCACCTGCCGGCACCATTGTCATCAAAACAAAGGTACGGGGCTCCAAGCGTGTTGTACAGGCCATCCTCGATGACCTGAAGGAGAGAGGAGAACCGAAGGAATACGTCGTCATCAGCCATGCCTTCAACCCGGAAATGGCAGAGACCATCCGGGCGGAGGTACGCAGGCTATGGCCGTTCATAGAAACCGATGTCTATCAGACCAAGGGTCTGGACAGCTTCTACGCAGAGCGGGAAGGCCTGATTCTGAGTTACTACTGAGCAGTGAGGAATCACTGCTTTTTGTTGGTTTTGGCAGGAGAATAGGGTAGAATTGCTACAGGAGTGTCAATGATCAAAGCTGTTCTTTTTGACATGGACGGAATACTGTACGACAGTGAACCGTACTATTTCCGCTCGTTCACCGAAGTCCTGTCTTCCCTTGGCTATCAGGGAGGAGAGGAGAGGCTCTTTGAAGCCGTAGGGATGAATGAAGTGAATACCTACCGCTTCTATTCCGGGCTTCTGGAAGGACGGGTCTCTCCGGAAAAGATCAAGGAAGAAGCCGGGAAGTATTTCCTCGCGCATCCCATGGACTGCCGTGCCCTGATGTTCGAGGATATCCCGGAGACACTGAAAAAGCTGGACGAGGCAGGCATATCCATAGCATGCTGCTCGGCTTCCCCGCTGCCTGTAGTCCTGAAGAGCCTGGATGACATGGGCATCCGGAAGTACTTCCGGTTCGTGCTCTCAGGCAATGATGACATCCGGCCGAAGCCTTTGCCGGACATCTATCTGAAGGCAGCAGAAAGACTGGGGCTGCCTGCGGCCGAGTGTGCCGTCTACGAAGACAGCACGATGGGAATCGAGTCCGGCAGAAGAGCGGGCATGAAGGTATACGCAAGGACAGATGAACGGTTCCGGCAGGACCAGAGCCGTGCCGACGCTGCGGTAACGTGCGCAGCAGAGATGGCAGCGTTGGTGATAAAGGAGAATGAATCATGGAAGAAGTAATCAGAATAGACGGAGGAAGACCGCTGAGGGGAGAGGTCATGATCTCCGGTGCGAAGAACGCAACGGTCGCTTTGATTCCGGCTGCTGTGCTGGCACGCGGTCCGGTGACGATCACCGGTGTGCCGAACATTGCGGATGTGGAATCGCTGGCCAGGATTCTGGAACTGCTGAATGTAAAGATCTACCGGCAGCGGGAAGATCATATCATCATGGATCCGACAGACATGAAGAACGTCGACCTGGAGGATGATGCGGTCAAGAAGCTGAGGGCATCCTACTACTTCATGGGCGCACTGCTGGGCAAATACGGCTACGTACGGATCAAGATGTCGGGCGGGTGCTATCTGGGGCCGAGGCCGATCGATCTGCACATCAAAGGATTCGAAGCGATGGGTGCTACCG
>JAEEYJ010000102.1 GCA_016291725.1 Solobacterium sp. | reverse complement strand
CATCCGGAATGGGGCCTGGATCCCCTGCCTTCCTACACACCGCCGGTCAACCCCGATCCGGAGAAGTATCCGTTCATGCTGTGCTCCGGTGCCAGGCTGCCCAATGTACTGCATTCCCGTCTGCACAATTCACCGTGGGAGCGCAGTCTGCTGCCGGATCCCATGGTCGAGATGAATCCGGCGGATGCGGAAAAACTGGGTGTTGAGCTGGGCGATGATGTAGAGATTGTCACTCCCATCGGCAGCCTGACATTCAAGGCCAATCCGACGTATACCGTCAATGAAGGACAGCTGTTTGTCTATCATGGCTATCCGGAGCGGGACATCAACAGCATCATCCCCTACCGGGAGATCTGTGATCCGTATTCCGGCTATCCTGCCTACCGCAGCGTCTACTGCGCGCTGAGAAAAGCGGGCTGAGAGCGGGACCCGTATACTATGAAAAAGGCATGTCACCGTCTGGGTGATATGCCTTTTCTGTATGCATGTGGTTTTCTGTATGTATCAGTTCTTTTCAAAGGGATAGACAACCCCGAGCTGCTTTCTGATTCCATCCATCAGTTCCATGACATGGATGGTCTCTGCGTGCGGCATGGACGGGCATTCCAGCCAGCCGTTTTCCAGTGCTTCAACTGTTTCCATGACTTCATATTCATAGCCGGTAAGCTGCTTCGGTGCGTCGATGGACCGGATCCGTTCATTGTCCAGATTGTATATCTCTATGCCGCTGGGATTGTTTACGTTCCGTACAACGATATAGCCCAGTGTACCATGGATGATGCCGTCACTGGCAGAGAAGGCCTCGGCGGAGGAGTACAGGTTTCCGATGACACCGTTCTCAAAAGTGAAGAGATAGGCATCATTGAGATCCATTCCGTATTCGTTGTTTGTACTGACGGAAACGACGCTGGTGGGATGGCCGAAGATCATCTCCGCAAAGTTGATGGGATAGATGCCCATATCGAGCAGGACACCGCCGGCCAGCTCCGGTTTCTGGATGCGCTCCTTGTGGGCAATGGGCTTTGACAGGTCTGCAATGACAATCTTCGGCGTACCGATGATTCCGGAGAAGACTGCATCGTTGATCATCTGCCGCATAGGCTGGTAGCGGGTCCAGATGGCCTCTGTTGCCAGAAGGCGATGTTCCTCCGCATAGGCGAGCAGCTTTACAGCCTGTTCCGTATTGGCGGTGAACGCTTTCTCCACCAGGACGGGAATCCCGTGTTCCAGGCACAGCATTGCATGTTCATAGTGATGGGAGTGCGGTGTTGCGACATAGACGAGATCAATGTCCGGATCGTTTACCATCTCTTCATACGATCCGTATGCTTTGATCACTCCGTTTTCCTTTGCGAAGGCTTCTGCCTTTGCATAGCTGCGGGATGCGATGCCGTAGAGCTGGATTCTGTCATAGCCGTTGTCGTTCATCATCCGGACGGTTCCTGCCATTGTCTTCGCAATGGCACCGGCACCGAGAATGCCCAATCGAATCATGATGTGCTCTCCTTTGCTTCTCTGTCTTTTGCTATTTCATCCTGGCGCGTACAGCTTTCAGGAAGTCATTGATAATCGCCTGTGCGTGCCGGTTCGGTGCCTGGATCTCGGGATGCCACTGGTATGCCCGGACATAGTTGACTCCGTTGTCGATATACCAGCTCTCTACCAGCCCGTCCGGTGCCTTTCCCATCGGGAGAACCCCTTTTCCGAGGTCCTTGATTCCCTGATGATGCATGGAACTGACGCCGAAGCTGGTTTCGCCGTCCATCATCTCAGCCAGAGGCGTTCCCGGTACAATCAGCATCTCATGGCTTCCTTCACCGAGGAAGCTCGGGTAATCCCGGTGGTTGATTGCGGAGCCGGTCTGCTTCTCAATGTCCTGGTACAGTGTTCCGCCGAAGAAGACATTGCCCATCTGGCAGCCGCGGCAGATCATGATGATCGGCTTGTCATGCTTGAGTGCGGCTTTGATCAGGGCGATATCCGAAGCATCCCTCTCCGGTTCCCTCGCATCGCAGAAAGGAAGCACTTCCTCTCCGTACCGGGCAGGATCGATGTCCGCACCGCCGGTCACAAACAGTCCATCAACTGTCTGAATGAATTCATCGGCGTCTTCATCCGAAAGAAACGCCGGAATGACCGGAACTGCGCCGTTGCGCTGGAGCCAGCCTATGTTCCAGTGGTTTGTACCGCTCTCGGTAATCGTACCGAAGACCGGAAGTTCCTGACTGACCTGATCGGGTGTCAGGGCAATGATCGGTTTTCTCATATGATTATCCCCCCTGATCCATAAAGACAGTGTACCATTGTATTTCAATGAAACGGTATAAAAAAGCGGACATGCTGCAGCAGAATGTCCGTTTCCATGCTTCTCTTTTTCATTTCCCTTTGCCGGATCGCTTTTCGGCAGGTCTGTGTCTCAACTAGTTCGGGATCATTTTGACCCTGCAGGATCAATCCATGATCCCAAGCAGCAATTTCAGGAAATCGAAATTGTACGGATAAGCGTTGCTGCCGGAGATCCGGACCGGGCTCCTTCCGTCATCATATTCAATCTGCAGCTCCCACTGCGTACCATCCAGGACAAACGCAGAGTACTCTGTTTTCCACTCATCGATATGCAGTTCCCTGAGACCGTCAATCAGATCATCCTTTGTCAGCGGGAAGATAAGAGGTTCCGGTTCGCCGGTAAGGGAGTGCTCTGTTTGCAGCAGGACATCGTTTCCGGAAATAGTGAAGGTCCTGGTTTCATATCCGCCGAAGAATCATCCGACGCTGAAGACGATCCTGGAAATATGCGGCAATGAAGCGTCAAAGTCGCGTGCTTTCTGCTCCTCAGGTGTCGGTACGTATTCCCCGCCTGCTTCCTCATAGGCACGGATTGCGGCTTCCAGATACCGCCGGTTTGTTTCCAGCCGCGTCCTGTCATCCGGCAGGACATAGTCTTCAGGACCCGTTTCCTGATTGTCAAGACGGTTTTTCAGACTGCTGATTTCCAGTCTCAGGGATTGGATCTCCTTGAGAATCTCTTCATGGGGCTTCCCCTTCAGGCTTTCGTAGTATGTTTCGGGACTTATCATCATGGCTGCTTACCTCCTTTGCTGTAACTCAAAGCCTTCAGGCAGATTATGTATCCGGGCGTGATGCCTCATTCCAGCACCTGGCTGAAGACATCATAATTCGTGGTATCCTTCGGTGAGCAGTAAACTGCGAACTCAATCCGGCTGAATACTTTCGGGAATTCCTGCAGCGCAGTTCTGTATGCTCTGGCAACGACCTCGGGATTGTTTTCAAAGGCGCCGCAGCCGAACGCACCCAACACAAGGATATCTGCTTTCTTTGCCGCAGCACAGGTCAGTATGTGGATGGCACGCTTGACGTGATAGCCGAACAACTCCGCATCGTTCATATAAGCACCTCTGCCTACCAACGCTGCATGCATGTTGGACTTCCGCCTGAGATCCGGGGCGGCGACCGTGATCACATCCACGGTTACCCACTCATCCTTCGGCATGCGCTGCGGCAGATCCGTGTCTGTTTTGCAGATGATGACCCCTTCCGTGTAGACCAGTGAGTCGGTTGCCTTCGGTGTATTCATATTCCTGTGGTGCTTATAGAAAGTGTCATTCAAGTATTTCCGGTACAGCAGCGGATACAAAGTGGATGTCCTGCACAGAGACTCTTCCTGTGCGCTGCTGCCCTTGGTCACACCTCCGCCGGCCTGAAACGCGTTGGCAAAATTCATGACCGCAATCTTCGCACCGGGGCTTTCTTTGCTAAGCCTCATCGCCGCCTGGTAGCTGCGGTCCATGGATACTGTTACGTACATGGCCTTTGTCTCTGACGTGTTGAATGCAGGGTAATCATCCTCATAAAACACTGTGGTGTTTTTCTTTGCGTTCTGTACGGACGCGGAAAGATCCGGGTCCTTTTCGATCCAGTCCAGCGTATCCTCAAATACTTCTATTCTCTCTTCTCTTGTAGACATATATACCTCCGACCAGCTTTTCAGAGTTCATCATCATCCAGTTCTTCTTCATCACTCATGATCTCTGTCCAGATCCGGTCGCTCTCTTCCCTGCGCCGTTCTGTCTTCGTTTTCATCCGGGGTTTGGAATTCCTGGAATCCGCCTCTTCCCGGGTGTCTGTACTCCATATATGCAGGAGCTGACGAATCAGTGACTTATTGCCCATGCCATGCACCCCCCTGTTTTCATGCCGGAATCTGTTTCTTCTTTTTCCCTTTTGCAGCTGCAGGCTGACCTTCCACATCTGCCTCATACCCTAAGATACCACTGTGCGGGATATTGGATCTAGTTCTCTTTGTCTTCTGAAGATGCCAGGATACGGTCAATGATCATATCCGCTTTCTTTTGGAAGGTTTTCTGTCCCTGTGGTTCTTCCTCTCCATCATCTGTCAGCGGATAGTACAGCGTGTACACTACCTTCCCTTCGTCAAGCAGCTCGTATATCGTTCTTGGCTTATGTACATGCGGGTCTTCCCCTCTGTACTTCCTTGTCGTAAATGCATGTCCCATATCCTTCACCTCCTCATTTCAATCAGCAGATCACAGTTCGCAATGAACCGGTCCCTCAGTCTGTCGATCTCTGCCTGCTGCATTTCATCGAAACGCTCACGTACAATCACCTGCCCGTAATCATACAGTTCGAAAAGCCACGCGTTCCTGTCTTCATCCGTGCAGGTGATACGCTTCTCATATCTCCTGCTCATTCCGTGACCTCCGCAATGATGCAGTCCGCGCATACAAAACGAACGATGATCTGTGTGCCGTCCTGTACATCCCGGTAGATGTACCCGGCTGAGTGCGTGCCTCTTGCGACAGTGCTTACTGAGTTGGCCACCCAGCCCAAATGAAAGCCCTTCTTTGTCTT
>JAEEYJ010000101.1 GCA_016291725.1 Solobacterium sp. | reverse complement strand
TGCTGCCTCCTCCTGCTTATTATATCAGAACAGGAATCTGCCATTCTTCTGCTGCCTGCAGGGTCTGATGATTCCGTGCTGCATCGTTTCTGAAGCACCTGCGCAGATCATAATCCATATGCGGCGATTCCGGCCAGGGCAGAGAGGCAGATCAGCAGAACCGGTGAAATGCCGCCTTTCTTCATCTTCCGGGAACCGAAGTAGACTGCTGAGAGTATGAGCGTCAGGATCAAGGGTCGGGCCAGCAAAGCACTGTCCTGGATGACAATACCATTCCGGACAATCATACAGATGCCTGTTGCAAGAATGATGCCGACCATACATGGCTTCAGACCGCGCAGAACCGCCTGTACATAGGGGTTCCGAAGAACCGTTTTCAATAGTTCCGTAACCAGAAGAATAATGATAAAGGACGGGAGTACAACAGCAATCGTAGCAGCAGCGGAACCGAGCATTCCAGCCTTCAGGCTTCCGACATAAGTTGCCAGATTCACCATAATGGGTCCCGGTGTGCTTTCACTGACAGCGATCATGTAGGTCAGCATTTCTTCGTCCAGCCAGCCGTAGGAAAGAACTACATCGCGGATCAGCGGAATTGCCCCGTATGCACCGCCGAAAGCGAAACAGCCGACTTTAAGGAAACCGAAGAACAATTCCAGAAGGATCATCGTCCTCCACCTCCCTCCAAAGCAGATTTTTCAGCTATATAGATGATCAGGCTGATCATGCCTGCGCACAGCATCAGAATGATGGAGGAGATTCTGAGCGAAAAGATGTTGATCAGAATCATGGATGCAAACGAACAGAGCATGAATGCTTTCGGCACCGGCTTCTTCTGCATCTTTTTCAGCATTTTGAGTGCCGCATCCAGAATCAGAATGCCGACAGCAATCTTGATGCCCTGGAAGGCGTGGGCGATCCATGTGATTTCCAGAAAATGATCCAGAAACCTGGATATCAAAAAGATAATGCAGAAGGACGGCAGAACGATGCCCAGCGTAGCCGCAGAAGCTCCTGCAAAGCCTTTCTGCTGATAGCCGACATAAGTCGCGCAGTTGATGGCGATCGGACCCGGTGTGGATTCAGCGATTACAGTAATGTTCATCATTTCATCCTGGGTAATCCATTGCTTTTTCTCGACACAGGTGTTTTCAATCAGCGCGATCATAGCGTATCCACCGCCGAAGGTGAACAGACCGATTCTTGCAAAGCTCAGAAAGAGATCTATCAGGAGCATCATTGATCTTCCTCCCTCCGGAATTCACACTGGCAGGTCTGAGGGCTGCTGCATAGACCGAGAGACATCTGCTTCATTTCTGAAAAGGCAGTGCATAGTTCATCCAGTGCCTCCTGCCTGGGAAGATAATGAATGTGGTATCCGAAGCGTTCACCGTAAACCATCCCCGCTTCCTTCAGTACCTTCATGTGCTGGGATACTGCTGACTCGGTGATTCCAAGCTTCTTTGACAGAGAACGGACACAGTGCTTCCGGATCAGGAGCTGCTGGAAAATAGAAAACCTTGTCGGTTCCCCCAAGGCTTTCAGCATGATGGATATACTCATAGGCCACCTCTTTGATTCAGTAATGGCTTAATTATAATTCAGGTGCCTGATCCGGTAAATGCATGATACATATCTTTATGACAATCGGTTTATTTGCCGTCTTTCCCGGCATATATCTTATTTCAGCCGGAAGATCTCATTCACGTTCAATCCGAAGTATTCAGAAATTTTCATTGCCAGTTCCAGTGTCGGATCGTATTTATTGTTTTCTATTGCAATAATGGTCTGCCTGGTAACGCCGAGAATCTCTGCCAGATCTTCCTGCCGCAGATTCTTGTTCTTCCGAAGCTCCTTGACATTATTCTTCATCGGATTCTCCCGGTGCAGTGAGGCGCCTTGTTTCCATCCATTTTGTAGCCCAGAATACTACGCCTGAACCGATGAAGATCAGCCATACCCAGGGCAGTTCGCCTGTTTTCAGACGATAAATCAGGCAGTATACAGCAAGCGCAGCTTCCAGAAACACATAGGTATTCCGGGCTGCTTTATAATTCACCGCCATTTCCATTTCATCCGCTTTCGCAATATTCTTCTTCATAACCATGCCTCCGTGAAATGTTAAATACTATTTACAATTTCATCCTACAATGTGGACCATCAAATGTAAAGATAATTTAACAATTTTGCCGGAACACACAATAAAACAGGACCATTGCAGTCCTGTTTGTCAATGGTGGAGATGACGGCAGTTCAGACGAACCCCTGATCATCACCAGAGATTATCTGATACTTCACAGAATAATATGATAGACCCGAATTCATCATACAGACCATTCAACCAGGTATCTGTAATGTAATCCATAATGTATTTCCGCACCGGGAAGTTCCTTCTTAACTATACTGCGTATAACCTTCATGTCCGGGAAATCGTATGAAGTGGTAATTTTTAGTTCTTCAGGTGTATACATATGATGAAGAACTGATGCTACTTTTGAAGGAATCACTCTTGAAACTTCCAATATCCAGTCCATTATTGTCGCGGGTTTTGCAATTCCGACAATAAGAATCCTGCCGGAAGAAGAAAGAAGGGATTTTGCTTTCTTCAATGATTTTGTCATATCCATGTGATGGATGGAGGCCACAAAAACAATGGCATCAAATGTCATGCCCGGAGCATATTCCTCAAAACTCCGGCACGAAAAAGTCAGGTTTTCTCCGCTTTTCGCCGCGGATGCCTTCCCTATACAATAACTGTCAGAATCGATTCCTGTGATCCTTTTAGCACCGTCATTGAGGAAAAACGCGAGAGAACCATCGCCGCAGCCGACGTCAAGAATGGTCCGGCAGTCTGCCGTTTTCCTCTGTATCCAGGGATAATATGCCGAATTATGATTCCAATACACAGTCATTATCACAGATCCTGTTTTGTCTTTCTGTCTGTATTATATAAAAAACAGGACCATTGCAGTCCTGTTTGTCAATGGTGGAGCTGACGGGAGTCGAACCCGTGTCCAAGAGTTGTCCCACATCCGAACGCCTACAGTTTATCCCACTGCTTGATAAGACCGTATGCATGAGAGTGAGCGATCAGCATACGGAATCTGCCTGTTGATTGTCGGGATCATCCTACAGGCTTCGGAATCACCTTATTCTGCAGAATACGCACTCAGGTACGGCAGACACATACCGGAGCGGGCGCTGCGGGCCACTCAGGCCGGATTAAGCAGCGAAAGCAAAACTATTTCTAGCGTTTAAATTTAGGTGGTGATTAGGTCACCGCACCACTGCAGTCCGGATCAAACATAAACCTGTCGAAACCATGACAGCCCCGTTTGAAGCAAAAGCAATATAGCATATGGACAGGACGATTTCAAGCGTCCTGTCCATTGTCCTTCTTCAGAGAATCTGCATCCTTTTTATAGGTGACCCCCAGAGCAAAGAGAGGAATGCCGATCAGCATGAAACTGATGGCAACGATGATCTCCAGCATCTGGGCATTTTCATGAATGGTCCACAGAATGAATACAGCGCCTGCTTCCACCAGGAAGGCCATCAGGAACATCAGAGCAGCGTATGCCCGCAGACGCTTCGGATCCCGGATGATCAGCTTCAGGACGATCTTTGTGCCTTCCGAGTAGGGCAGATTGGCCCCGATTTCCTCCAGGGCAGTATCACTGAATTCCACCAGACGCTTCATGTAGAGTGTATTGAAGATAAAGGCAGCGAGCATCAGCACGTCAAAAAAACCAACGGAACCCTGCATTTTCCCGGATGCCCGCAGGAAATACAGGCAGAGCAGTCCGGCGATGAACATCCGGAAGATGAACAGGCAGATCTGGTAGACCGTTCTGTTTCTTTTAATGTGTTCAATAATAAATGACTTTTTCATACTTCTATTGTAGAGATGTCAGCGCCCGGTTTCAATGAAGAGTACAGAACAGAAAAACCGCATTTCTGCGGTCTTCAGTGCACCAGACAGGACTTGAACCTGCACGGGTCGCCCCATACGCCCCTCAAGCGTACGTGTCTGCCGATTCCACCACTGGTGCATGCTAAGTAATTATACAATGGATTCCCTTGAAATCAACTGTTTTTCCTGTACGGCTGTTGTATTTTTCATTGGGTAACCGTATAATTACAACGTTTTGGAGAGGGCAGACTATGGAATACCAGAAGATTATCAATATTGCTGTGATCGCTCATGTAGACGCGGGCAAATCCACGCTGGTGGACGCTTTTCTGAAGCAGAGCCATGTATTCAGGGACAACTCCAAGGTCGGCGACCTGATCATGGACAGCAACGCTCTGGAGAAGGAACGCGGCATCACCATCTATTCCAAGAACTGCTCGATCCAGTACAAGGACTATAAGATCAACATTGTGGATACACCGGGCCATGCGGATTTCTCTTCGGAAGTGGAGCGCATCATCCGTACTGTGGATACGGTCATTCTGCTGGTGGATTCTGCCGAAGGACCGATGCCGCAGACGCGCTTTGTGCTGCAGAAGTCCCTGGAATGCGGACTGCGCCCGGTCCTGCTCATCAACAAGATGGACAAGCCGGAAGCCAGGGCAGAGGAGGTCATCGATGAGGTCTATGAACTCTTCCTGGAACTGAACGCAGCCGATGACCAGCTGGATTTCCCGATCCTCTACGGCATTGCCAGAGAGGGCGTTGTCCGCTATGACTGGGACAATGATACCAACAATGATATCGAACCGCTCTTCGAGACCATCCTGGAGCACACCCAGGTCTTCCCGGACCTGACAGCGGAGCCGCTGCAGCTGCAGATCAGCGCTCTTGCGTACGATGACTACATCGGACGACTGGGCATCGGCAGGGTGTACTCCGGCTCCGTAAAGGAAGCGTCCTTCTACGAAGTGTGCGATGCAGAAGGGAAGGATTACCGCGGCAAGATCAATCAGGTGTTTGTCTACAAAGGACTGAACAGAGTGCCTGTACCGGAAGCGCAGTGCGGTGAGATTGTCATCGTATCGGGCATCCCGGACATTTCCATCGGTGATACCATCTGTCCGGAAGGCGCTCCGGATCCACTGCCCATGATCAGTATAGAAGAACCGACATTGTCCATGAACTTCATGGTCAATGACTCTCCGTTTGCCGGCAAGTCCGGAAAGTATGTGACTTCCCGCAATATCAGGGAACGTCTGGAGAAGGAGCTGGAAGTCAATGTCGGACTCCGGGTCGAGGAAACGGATTCCACCGATACCTTCAAGGTCTCCGGCAGAGGAGAGCTCCATCTTACGATTCTGCTGGAGCAGATGCGCAGGGAAGGCTATGAAATCGCTGTATCCCGTCCGGAAGTCATTCTGAAGAAGATTGACGGTGTCACCTGCGAGCCGATGGAGGAAGTGGTGTGTGATGTGCCGAACGAGTATTCCGGTACCGTCATCGGGGCTCTGAACATCCGCAAAGGCATGCTGCAGAACATGGAAGACATCGGCACCTATACCAGGATCACCTATCTGGCACCGACCAGAGGCCTGATCGGCTACCGCACCGAGTTCATCAACAGTACCCGCGGCGAAGGCACCATGGTACGCCGTCTGGCCGGATATGAGCCCTGGAAGGGCGATATCCCCCAGCGTGAGAACGGTGCGCTGATCTCCACGGAAAACGGCGGTTCGATGACCTATGCGCTCTGGAATATCCAGGAAAGAGGCCAGTTGTTCATCGATGCCGGTGTTCCGGTTTATGAGGGCATGATCATCGGTATGGCCAGCAAGAACCGGGATATGAACGTAAATCCCATCAAGAACAAGAAGATGACCGCAATCCGCTCCACCGGCAACGATGAAGCGATGAAGCTGGTGCCGCCGAAGATCCTTTCCCTGGAGGAAGCGATCGAGTTCATCAACGATGACGAACTGGTCGAGATCACACCCGCGGACATCAGGATCCGCAAGAAGTACCTGACCATGCTGGACAGGCGCAGGCATATGCGCGAGCTCGGCAGGATCGAGGACGAAGACGACGAATAGCAGGAGATCCGGTGCAGGCCGGATCTTTTCTGTTAGAATGTACGAAAGAATGTGAGGACAGGAATATGGGTGAATTCCACGATAAGGTCAGAGACCGGCTGATCAGATACGCAAGGATCGATACACAGTCGCTCCCGAATACAGGAAAGGTCGTATCCACGGAGAAGCAGTACGATCTTGCCCGGGTTCTCCGGGATGAACTGCTGGAGATCGGGGTATCGGATGTCTGGCTCGATGAAGCGCACTGTGTTGTCTACGGAACACTGCCTTCCAATCTGCCGGAGGGGAAGGGACGCTCCGTCGGCTATGTGGCGCATATGGATACCGCACCGGACGCTTCCGGGACAGAAGTGAAGCCGTGGGTGCTGGAGAACTATGACGGCGGCGACATCGTTCTGAACAAGGAGCAGAACATTGTCATGCGGACAGCGGATTATCCCAATCTGATGAACTATGTCGGACAGGACCTTGTCCTGACGGATGGAACGACGCTGCTGGGCGGGGACGACAAGGCTGCAGTTGCCGCGCTGGTAACCGCAGCGGAATACGCCGTACAGCACCCGGAATTCAAGCACGGACCGGTGCAGATTGCGTTCACCCCGGATGAAGAGGTTGCCGGACTGGCGAAGGATCTGGACCTGGAGCGCTTCGGTGCCGAGACGGCCTATACGATTGACGGTGATTACCTGGGTGTCTATTCCTACGAGACATTCAACGCGACGGAAGCCCAGCTGACCATCCGCGGCCTGGCGGTGCATCCGGGTACTGCAAAGGGCATCCTGATCAATGCGGCGGAAATCGCCTGTGAATTCGTAGGGATGCTGCCGAAGATGGACCGTCCGGAATACACGGAAGGCAGGGAAGGCTACTATTTCCCGCATACGATCCAGGGCGGTGTTGAACATGCTATGGTGCACTGCCTGATCCGCGACTTTGATGATGTGAACTTCCGGATGCGGCGGAACTACATCGAGCGCTGCGTGGAAGCGCTGAATAAAAAATACGGGGAAGGTACGGTCAGCGTGATTTTTACGAACGGCTATCTGTCCATGAAGCACGAAGTGGACAAGGTGCCGCATACTGTAGAATACCTGAAGAGGGCAATCCAGGACTGTGGTGTAGAGCCCAGGGTCTCTGCCTTCAGAGGCGGCACGGACGGCTCTGCCCTGTCGCAAAGGGGCCTGCCTACACCGAACCTTTCCGCCGGATATGAGAATGCGCACGGCCGCTTTGAGTATGTACCGGTACAGGCGATGGAGAAGAACGTAGAGATTCTCCTGCGCCTGTGGGAGATTTACGGAGAAGAGTAAACGGTTCTGCAGAGAATCGTTTTCTCTTTTGTTTTTCCGTCTTTTCAAATACAATGAACAGCAGTGCGCTGCACAGGAACAGGAGATGCGTATGAGCGATACCACGAAGAAGTCCATCGGTATGGATATGGTCAACGGACCGCTGCTGGCGAATATGACCCGTTTTTCCCTGCCGCTGATGTTTTCGATGCTGCTGGAGATGCTGTTCAATGCGGCGGATACGATTATTGTTGGCAAATTCGCCGGCAGCGAGGCACTGGCTGCGGTCGGCAGCACCGGATCGTTGTTCTTCCTGCTGGTATCGCTGTTCAACGGACTGTCCATCGGTGGAAACGTTGTGGTTGCGCGGTGCCTGGGAAGCCGGGACGATGAGCGGCTGCACCGGGCAGTGCATACGTCCTATGCGGTAGCGATTGTTTCGGGTCTGCTGATGTCGGTGGTCGGTCTTGCGCTGTCCATGCCGCTGCTGAAGCTGATCGGTACGCCGCAGTCGATCATCCGCCTGAGCAACCAGTATATGGCTATCTGCTTTGCCGGCTGCATCTTCATGGTGGTCTACAATTTCGGCAGTGCGATCCTGCGCTCCAAGGGTGATACACAGCGCCCGCTGAAATACCTGACCATCAGCGGAATCCTCAATGTCGCACTGAACATGATCTTTGTCATTGTGTTCCGACTGAGCGTGGTCGGCGTTGCGCTGGCGACGGTGATTTCCCGGGCGCTTGCAGCCTGGATGGTGACCTCTGCGCTGATCCATGAAACGGACGCGACCCGGCTGGATCTTCATCAGCTGAAGGCCGATCCGGGCATGGTGAAGGAAATGATGAGGATCGGTATTCCGGCCGGCGTACAGGGCATGATGTTTGCACTGTCCAATGTGGTCATGCAGTCGAGCATCAATTCGTTCAATTCGGCGGATATCATTGCCGGCAACAGTGCCGGTTCGAACATCGAGAGCTTTGTGTACATCGGTATGGGCGGCTTCTCCCAGGCGGTCGTGACCTTTACAAGCCAGAACATCGGTGCAGACCGGAAGGAGAACATCGGCCGGATCATGTTTACCGCTCTGGCACTGAGTACGGTGTTCGGCCTGGCTATTTCGCTGCTCGTGGTGCGTTACGGTCCGTTCTTCCTGGGCTTCTACACAGACTCGGAGACGGTGCTGGAAATCGGTCAGATCCGTCTGAATGTCGTTGCAAAGTACCTGTTCATGAACGGTGTGCTGGATATTATTGTCGGTTCGTTGAGGGGAATGGGCTATTCCTCCATGCCGACGCTGCTGATGGTGCTGGGCATCTGCGGCTTCCGCCTTGGCTGGCTCTGGACGGTGTTCCCGAAGCACAGAACCATAGAGATGGTACTGATCGTCTACGCGCTGAGCTGGCTGATTACGTCCATCGTGGAAGGCATTCTGTGGGTTGTGGTACGGCACAGGGAAATGAAACAGGCATAATACGGAGAGATCCGTATTTTTGTTTGATCAGGTGCTATAATGACAGATGTTACGGAAATGAATCCAGGGAGGTACACATATGGATATCGTTGAACGGTTCATCAACTACGCAAGGATCGATACCACCAGTGATCCTTATTCAACCACCAGGCCTTCAACCATGAAGCAGTTCGATCTGGCAAAGGTCCTGGTGGAGGAACTGAAGGAACTCGGCATCAAGGATGCTGCAGTGGATGAGAAATGCTTCGTCTACGGCCACCTGGAAGCCAATACAGAGACGAAAGCCCCGACCGTGGGATTCATTGCGCACATGGATACCGCACCGGAATACAGCGGTACAGGCGTGAATCCGAGGGTCATCGAGAACTATGACGGGGAAGACATTGATCTCGGCAGCACCGTTACGAGAACAGCCGATTTCCCCGGCATGAAAGCGTTGAAGGGGAAAACGCTGATCGTTACGGACGGCAATACACTGCTCGGTGGAGATGACAAGGCCGGCATTGCGGCAATCATGGATACCCTGCAGTACTATCAGGACCATCCGGAAGAGAAGCACGGAAGAATTGCAGTAGCGTTCACGCCCGATGAAGAGATCGGCACCGGAATCCACGGATTCGACATTGCCCGGTTCGATGCGAAGTTTGCCTACACGCTGGACGGCGGCCAGGTCTGGATGTACTGCGATGAGACATTCAATGCAGTCTCTGCGGTCGTAGAGATCCAGGGATTCTCGATCCACCCCGGTGCAGCAAAGGACAAGATGATCAATGCGTCCAATGTCGGCATGGAATTCCATGGACTGTTCCCGGCGCACATGCGTCCGGAACACACCGAAGGACGGGAAGGATACATTCACCTGACAAAGTTCGAAGGCAGCACCGACCATGCGGTGATGGAATACATCATCCGTGATCATGACGCAAAGAAGCTGGATGAAAAGACAGAACTGATGCAGAGGGCGGAAAAGTTCATCAACGGACTGTACGGGGAAGGCACCTGCACGCTGACGCTGACGCAGCAGTACCGCAACATGAAGGAAATCGTGGACCAGTACCCGGAAGTCTCCCGCTTCGCGATGGAGAGCATCCGTGAACTGGGCTATGAACCGGGGATCGAAGCAGCGCGGGGCGGTACAGACGGTGCCCAGCTGTGCTTCCGGGGCCTGCCGTGCCCGAATCTCGGCACAGGAGACCGCAACGCCCACGGCCGCTACGAATTCGTCGTTGTGGAGGAAATGCGCCAGGCATCCGAACTGGTCCGCAAAGTCATCGCCAAAGTACTGGCGGAAGGCTGAACCCATGATGAAAAGACTGGCAGCGCTGGCAGTGATCTGTACACTCCTGGGCTGTTCTTCGAAAATTGAACCGATTGTCATTGAAAGTACTGTCGAGCTCCACGGTGAAAAGGCGGATATGGGCGGCTACTACTGGCTGGAGGAAGGAGACCATCCCTTCATTGAGGTCAGTGTTGCGGAATCCATACGGCTCTTCGAAGAAGGCGGCAGCGGCATGCTGTACTACGGCTATGTCGGCTGTCCGTTCTGTGAGCGTGCGGTCCCGGAACTCTCCAAAGCAGCGCTTGCGGCAGGAGTGACAGTGTACTACATCGATGTCTACAGCCCGGTGAACACCTATGATGACTATCAGGTTCTCTTCCAGTACATTGATCCGGTGATGGTGGAAACCGAAAAGGGGAAAGCATTCAAGGTTCCCCTGGTCATTGCGGTCAATGACGGTGAAATCGTCGGCAGCCAGCTGGCACTGGTGGACGGCTACACCATTGAGAGCGATGATTCCCAGATGAATGCATCGCAGAAGAAGGAACTGCAGAACATTTACCTTGATTTGTTCAGGAAGGCGGCGGAATAAGCCGCCTTTTGCAATATAATGGGATTATGTTCAGACTGTTCCGGAAAAAGGAAAGACTATCGGGTGATGCCGTGGATCTGGTGGAGGATTACCGTACGGTACCGTCAAGGTCCAATGACTATGTCAGCTCGGTCTACTTCACCATCTACCTGCACGGCACAACGGAACGGGTCGGGAAGATCGATCTGCGCATCGGTATGAACCGGGAACTGTACTACGCCGGGAATATCGGCTACCGGGTGGACCTGGGATACCGGGGACACGGCTATGCCTATGAAGCGTGCAAGGTGCTCTTTCCGGCTGCCCGGGACATTTTCGGAATGAAGGAACTCATTATTACCTGTTCACCGGACAATCTGCCTTCCAGGCGGACACTGGAGAAGCTGAACGGCATTCTGCTGGGCACCAAGGATGTCCCGGAGGACCACTGGCTCTACCAGCGCGGTGAACCGGTGAAGAATATCTATCTCTATCAGCTGTAGTGCCGGAGGGGACAGTGGACCGCAAAGCAAAAGGAAAAATACTGTTTGTACTGTTTCAGCTTCTGGTGCTGGCTGTACTGCTGGTATGGTCACCGTGGAAGAAGAAGGAACGGGTCTATATGAGCGTCAATATCGAGATGGAACAGGCAGGGGATATACCCGTCATCAATGACTATCTGCCCTGGGACCATGTAAGAAGGCCCGGTGAAATACGTGATATTATGTATCTGACCATCCATGAAACGGACAATTGGTCGGGTACGGCGGACGCCTCTGCTCACGATGCCTGGCTGCACAGCAGCACGGACAGCCCGAACAGCTGGCATTATACCGTGGATGATCACTGTGTGTATCATCACCTGCCGGACAATGAAGTGGCCTGGAATGCCGGTGACGGCAGAACACCGGGCGGCGGGAATATGAACGGCATCGGCATTGAGATGTGCGTGAACGAAGGCAGTGACTATGAGCAGACGCTGCGGAATACGGCAGTGCTGTGCGCACAGCTGCTGCATAACTATGGACTCACCGTGGATGATATCCGCTTCCATGCGGATTTCATGGAAAAGCTCTGCCCGCGGCGTCTGATCAGCGATGGCAGAGTGGAAGAGTTCCTGCAGATGGTCAGGGATGATCTGGCTTTGGTGGAACAATAGGAGGATTGCATGGAAAAATACGGACTGGTACTGGAAGGCGGCGGTCTCCGGGGTGCGTATTCAGTTGGTGTGCTTGCCTGGCTGAATGACCAGAATATAGAGTTTGACTACAGTGCAGGCATCTCCTCAGGTGCGATGTATCTGGCCTGCTATGAACTGAAACGGCCGGATATCGGCTACCGCCTGGCAGTGGACTATGCGGTCAGTGATGAGGTCATCGGAATCAAGGCGCTGCTGAAGGAAGGGCACTATGTAGCCTACCGGCATCTTGTGGAGGATGATCTGCTCGGCAAGGAGCACTTTGATGCGGCCAGGCTGCGTGAACTGGATCCGGACATGGAAGTCGGTGTCTATGACCTGGATCAAGGAAAGACGCTGTTTTACCCGGCAAGAGAAATCGATGACAAGCTGACGCTGCTGCGGGCAGCCTGTGCGCTCCCGATTGCGTCTGCGATTGTTGAGTTCAAAGGGCATCCATGCCTGGACGGCGGTGTAACGAAGATGATCCCCATCGAGCGCGCGCTGGAGCAGGGATGCACCCGCTGCATGGTCATTACAACCAAGCCGGAGGGCTATGTGCGAAAGCCGGCACCGGCCGTTCTGAAGATGATGATGAAAACCCTGTATGCCCAGTGCCCGCAGATCTATGAAGACTACTGTGTACGGCATGAAAACTACTACAAGCAGATGAATCTGATCGATTCTCTGGTGGAAGAGGGCAAAGCGGTACTGATGCGGCCGACACGCACGATTGAGGTCAGCCGGTTCAAGGGTGACCCGGTCAAGTGCAGGGAACTGTATGAACTGGGCTACCAGGATGCAGAAAGAAGAAGAGGAGAGATCATGGCTTTCCTCAACAGGCAATGATCCGCCTGGTTGCGGCAGACCTGGACGGTACAATCATCCAGGACGGAAATGTGTGCGATCCTTCGGTCGCAGAGACACTGAATCGTCTGAAGCAAAGAGGCATCCTGTTTGCGGTCTGTACCGGACGTCCGGTATCCTCGATGCGGCATATGCTGGCAGGCTGGGGCATTGAAGTGTATACGGACTACATTGTGGGCTCCAATGGTGGTGAGGTGCTGGACATCTCCACCGGGGAGATGACGGTATTGAAAGCGCTCAGTGTTGATACTGTACGGGATATCATTGATCTATATGAGCCCCAGGGCCTGATTCCGACGCTGTACACGGGAAGTACCATCCGGGCAGAGAAGATCACACCGGACGCGGTACGGGTCGCTGAGCGGGTCGGAGCCGGGCTGGAACAGGGAAATATCCGGGAGCTGCTCAAAGAGCCGCAGGCCAAGTACATGTTCATCCTGGAACCGGAGAATATGGAAAAAGCACTGCAGTTCGCAGCGGATCATCCCGATCCCCGCTATACCGCATTCAAAACAGCGCTGGATCTGCTGGAAATGACCGATCCTTCGCTGGACAAAGGAACCGGCCTTGCCTGGGTGATGGAAAAGGAAGGAATCTCTCCGGAGGAAGCTGTTGCCTTCGGGGACAATTCGAACGATATCCCCATGTTCCGGCAGGCGGGCTGCAGTGTATGCATGGAGAACGGTTCGGAAGATGCACTGCTTGCGGCACAGTATACAGCCGGAAGCGTTGATGAGAACGGATTCGCAGAATGGCTGAACAGCCATCTGCTGGAAGAATGAAGAAGGAGAACGGAACATGAAGAAAATCGGTTTGATCGGCGGACTCAGCTGGCAGTCCACAGTAGACTACTACAGGATTATCAACGAGGAGTCCAACAGGAGGCTCGGAGGCAAATCCACTGTGGAGTCCATCATCTACTCGACGGATCTGGAAGAGAAGTACGGTCTGGTCATGAAGAATGATATGGAGACACTGGCCAGGGAGTTTACGGAGATTACGAAGAGCCTGGAGAAGGCCGGCGCAGACGTCGTCCTGATGTGCACGAACACGATGCACACGGTATTCGATGAAATCCAGAAGAATGTGGATGTTCCCATGATCCATATCACGGACGCGGCTGCTGCGGCAATCAAAAAGCAGGGACTGACCAAAGTGGGCATCCTCGGTACAACGTTCACCATGACCCAGCCCTTCATCATGGGAAAGCTCAAGGAAGACTACGGCATTGAGTGCATCGCACCGAGGAAGGAACAGATGCCGGAAATCATGCGGGTCATCGAGGAAGAGCTGACCTTCAACATCATCAAGGATTCTTCCCGGGAATACTATGTCAACGTTATCAAGGAACTGCAGCAGAGAGGGGCGCAGGGTGTCATCCTCGGCTGCACTGAGATCCAGATGCTCATCAAGCAGAAGGACAGTCCGCTTCCTGTGTTTGACACAACGGAGCTGCATGCCCTCGCAGCCGTGGATTGCGCCCTGGGAGAATGATCATGGACCTGAAGTACCTTTCCAGGGAAGAAGTCCTGCAGAAACTGGAGATGCCCGTATGCATCACTTTGATGCGGGATGTATTCCAGGCTTTCGCGGATGGCCGGCTGGAAAACAAGATCCGGAGTGTACTGCCCGTGGAACCCGGAAAACTGCTCGGCATCATGCCCGGTCTGATCAGCTATGAAGAAGCGGTCGGTGCCAAGCTCATCACCGTATTCCATGACAACTATAAAAAGCACCTGCCCAGCCATCAGGGCATCGTTGCCGTATTTTCCACCGAGGACGGCACGCTGAAAGGCATCTGCGACGGGACAGCCATCACAGCCGTCCGCACAGGCGCCGTCAGTGCCGTGGCAACGGATCTGCTGGCCAGGAAGGATGCACATACACTGGCCCTGTTCGGCGGCGGTGTACAGGCCGACATGCATCTGAAGAGCCTGACGTGCGTACGCAGGATCGATGCAGTGTACGTCTGGTGTCCGTCGCTGGCAGAGAGCGAGGCATTTGCAGAAGCCCACAGGGAACAGTACCCGGGCATCGAATTCATTCCCTGTGAGCAGGGAGAGGATGCGGCGAAGAACGCGGATATCATCTGCACGGTGACCCCGAGCCACACGCCTGTACTGAAGGGTGAATGGGTGAAGAAGGGCACGCATATCAATGCGGTCGGCGCCTGTGCTGCCAAGGACAGGGAGCTGGACAGTGCCTGCACGGTGCAGTCCCGGTTCTTCTGCGACAGCAGGGGATCCTGCATGGCGGAGAGCGGAGACTTCCTGTTCCCGGTGCAGGAAGGTCTGATCGCGGAAGATCATCTGCTGGGGGAACTGGCGGATCTGGTCAGCGGCAGAGTGCAGGGCAGACAGAATGATGAAGACATCACGGTATTCGAAGCGCTCGGGCTTGCAGCGGAAGATCTTGCCTGCGCTGCCTGGCTGCTGAAGGAATAAAAGAAAAAGATCACTCCAGTGATCTTTTTTTGTTACCCGTTGACTTCGCTGTACTTGCGGCGCCATTCATTGAGGTTGTCGGTGTAGTAGCGCACAGTCAGAGCTGCATCATCTGCTTCAACGATGTAGTAATCGCCTTCCAGCATGCAGTCCTTGATCGCTTCGATGCAGACCGCCATATTGTCGGCTCCTGCTTCGAGTTCCGTCAGCAGATCCCCGGCATTGACTTCAATATAGAGCCAGTTCCAGGCGTGTGCTTCTCCCTTCTTCCAGTTGATGACGTCCTTATATTTCTGTACAGACAGGTATTCGGCGGCAGGAGCGGTTTTCTTTGTTCTCCTGGTCGTCTTCTTTGCGGTTGTTTCCGCAGGCTTTACGGCAGCTGTCTTTGCAGTTCTTTTTCTTACGGGTTTCTTTTCAGGTGTGACCTCAACTGCAGCAGCTTCCGTTGTTGCCTTTTTCTTTGCTGGCATTCTAAGCCCTCCCTTCGAGTCTTTAACACTCTAAGGCAGGATTATAGCACGATTCGTGAGAAAGGCAAATCTATGGAAAAACTGCCTTGCGGCAGTCTATTCTTCGTACATTCTCTTGATGACGACCGGTGTGATCGGTCTGTCCTGGAAGCCGGTCCTGACAGAGGCGATCTCATCTACGACATCCATTCCCTCGGTAACCTTCCCGAAGGCAGCGTACTGTCCGTCCAGATGCGGCGCATCCTGGTGCATGATGAAGAACTGGCTGGAAGCAGAATCCGGATGCATCGCTCTGGCCATGGAAATCACGCCGCGGGTGTGCTTCAGGTTGTTGCTGTAGCCGTTGGCCTGGAATTCACCGGGAATGCGCTCCTTGCTGCCGCCGGTGCCGTTGCCCAGCGGATCTCCGCCCTGGATCATGAAGCCCTTGATGATCCTGTGGAAGGTCAGACCATCATAGAATCCACTGTTGACCAGTTTGCGGAAGTTGGCGCAGGTAATCGGCGCGTTTTCTTCGTCGAGTTCGATGCGGATGATTCCGCCGTTGTCCATTTCAATTACGATCATGTGTTCTCCTTACTGTGTTTTATGGGTATACTCTTCCTTTTTCTGTTGCAGCATCCGGATGAGCTCCTCTGTGTCGATTTCGTCTTCCTTCGGCTGCGGTGTATAGTTCACTTTGCTCTCATAGCGGGGTATGTCCCGTTCTTCCTGTTCTTCTGCCTTGATATCCTTGCTCAGATAGTTGATGTAATCCTTTGTCATGATCGCGTTCAGCGCAAAAATGAAAGCGGCAAACGCATCCAGGCGGAAATCGATCGGATAGCTGGATACAGCGTCGCTGACAAAGAAAAGTATCATCAGTGCATCAAAGCCGATGATAATCCAGGACAGTGCTCTGCGCAGTTGCTTTGTCATAGAATCCCTGTTTGATTAT